>JAUXAV010000168.1 GCA_030619735.1 Candidatus Aenigmatarchaeota archaeon
TTCAGGCCCAGGTTCGGGTTCAGGTTCTGGCTCAGGTTCTGGTTCGGGTTCTTTATCAGAGCCAGGCTCGGGTTCTATGCTCATACTAGTCATTCCAACACCTCCTATTTAGTGTTGTTTTAACTGTAGCACAATTTGCAGATTTTGTAAACCCCTTCGGTGAGCGTTATGGTGCAACTTTTTTCGCAGACCTGCATACTTTTATATCCTGCGTTCTGCATTCTGCGCCCACTTTATAGCTACTGGCAGACTGTTTTTTAACACATTTTATATGCAGAAAACTGGGAGCTCCCCTAGTCCCAAGCAGAAAACCCCTGCAAAAGTTTGCAATACCGCAGAAATTGAGCTATCTTCTCCTTCTCTTCACCTTGTACCGGAAAGAGGGAAGAACCCAAGGTTCAACTATATCCATGAATTTGTTTACACTATCCTGTAATACTGTTATCGTTACGCCAGACCTACCTTTCTTCTCTGTTCCTCGTCCTGTATGTAATACACCTATGCTATGGAGAGCGTGCTCAATAACACAAATACTGTCTAGGCTGAAGTCCTGAACAAACAGATGAACATTTACAGCAGAAAGAGATCTCTTGTCCCTTGTCGCGTTGCCATCACTCATCCACGCATTAGCCAGAGAAACTGGGCTGAAGCTGAAGTCACCGAACACCTCCTTTAACCCATCAGGGTACCATTTCTGACGTTGTTCTGTCAGCCACGGAGAAGTAAGAGTTCGGAGTATACTGCTACCAAAAGTCTTACCTCTATTTCGTACGACAGTATGTTTGGGATAACCCGGCGACACCTCCACATCCAGTTCAGTGAATGCATCCCTCAGGAAATACAACCAATCCATGTGGTCATGCTGCTCAGTTGACTGGTTCAGCGTGAACCTGGAATCCTTTACCCCATAACATAACTCTGGGGGATCTCCTGCACGCAAAGCCCTGTGAAGGCCTCCATCACCAACCATTACACCTTCGAAGGCTTCCAAAGCCATGTATTCGTCCATCACTCTTCCCTAGAACGGACTAACAATTCTACTGCCCGCCTGGTCCCAACCCGAACAGATAGCCTACCTACCCTAATTGCGTCCCGGATGTCGTGACTCCTCCCTACTAGCCTAAGAGCAATCTCATGCGCGCCGTCCTCATCGAGACCTTCCTGGTGAACTAGAACGCTTTCGACCACAGTGACATACTCGGTGGCGTTGTACTCCTTCAGATAAAACTTAGCAAACCTGGATAAGAGCTCCGGAGGGAGCTTAGTTATCCTATTTGCAGCCGCAAAAACCCAAATGTTGAGCTTCTCATCAAGCTTCCTACCTACCTTTGTTCTGATTATTCTCCCCTGCTCCATAAGGGACAACAAGCCTGCCATGTCAGCAAGTGCTAACTTCTCTACCTCGTCTATCAGCAAGTATCTTGGCCTCCTTTCCGCAATCAGATCCCATAACCCCATGTGGGAAGTTGCGCTGCCCAATAAGGGTATAGCAGTTGGTCCGGCTGCCTGCTCTATGTCAAGCAGGAATTTTGACTTACAGATACTCGGAGGACCATGTAGCAGCACATGTATTGGCTTCTCCAATTGCAGTGACTCCCTAAGTAGTTCTTTGAGGTCGTCATAGCCAACTATGTCTGAGAACATTTCCGCCAGATTGAACTTTGGCGCCTCCTCAACTTCCACTCTAGCACCAAGCACTTTGGTTCCTCCTGGCAGTTCAACCTCAAGAAGGGCCTTTGTTTTGTCTGTTAGCTTATACCGTGTCTCGGACCTAGACTTATACGATACTTCAACCAGACCCTTAACCACAAATTTGTTGAGAGTGGCTGTGTATGCACCAACCTCATGCCACCTCCAACCCAGCCTTTGGCTCTCTTCCTCCATGGTGTTCTCATATTCTTTGATCTTTTTGAGGAGTTCGTAATCTTCTTGACTTACATCTACCATTCTACTTTCGCTCATTTCCACCCCCTTACCCTAATAATTGCCTCGTACGCGGCATTAACTTTTATCATTTCATCATTCGAGCCACCCCGGTCTGGATGGGCTGCATAAGCTTTCTTCCTGAATGCTCGCTTAACCTCGTCCTTAGTGGCATTAGGCTTGACTCCGAGAATCTCAAATGGATCGAGGCCAACCTCAGTACCCGAGAGCACTTTTATCTGGTCATCAATCTGCCTACGCAACTGCCTGAGAACATTTATCTGGACATTTCTTACCATAGTCCTGAGAACAGAATTGACATCACCCATGCCACCAAGGTTGAAGTGCTTGAACATGCCAGCTAAGTCCTCTTCAATGCCCAACTGTTACCTCCTGCATTTCACCCCAGCTCCTGCCAACACTGATTGTTCCTGTCAGGGGAAGTGACCACTCATTGTATGTCATTGTTCTCCTAAGTACCTCAATAACGTCATCTACATCTCTTTCCGGCACCTCGTAGACCGCCTCATCATGTACCTGAAGAACACCTTTCACGTCCGAGCCGTCCAATTCTTTCCGGGCTCGTGTCGTCCCAATCTTCATCACTTCAGCAGTCGAGCCTT
>JAUXAV010000197.1 GCA_030619735.1 Candidatus Aenigmatarchaeota archaeon
CATTCCTTTATACAAGTCATCGTTGGATTCTTTGTAGTGAATTAAACAAATGTTCTTTTTATCTATCTCCTTCATAGCCAGGACAAGTCCTTTGATGTAGCGTGGGATCCCCCATTTTCCTTTCGTCCAGTCGTAGGAGCATGTTAAGATACCAATCGTCAAGCCTACCCCTCAAGTTTATTTTTCCAAAAATCTACAGTTTTCTTTAACCCCTCTTCAAGCGTGTACTTTGGTTTCCAGCCGAGCACACGTTTGGCTTTCTCGTAGCTACCAACCAACTTTTTAACATCCAACGGTCTCGCGGGTATGGTGCCCCAGATAATCTCTCCATCAAAATCTACAAGGCTGGCTATTTGGTCTACCAATTCTTTTATAGAAACGCCACGCCCGGTGCAGAAGTTGAAAACATCCCCCCTCGCTTTTTCGTTGTCCAAACATGTCATGTAGGCATCCACATGGTCATCTATGTACAAGAGGTCACGCACTGGGGTGGGGTCACCGAGCTTAACGGTTTTGTCTTGAAGCATCTGGGTTATGGTGCGCTCGACCACGAAGTGCACGTTGTCCTTGCGGGCGTAGGTGTTGAACGATCTGAGAACCGTGACTGGAAAATCGTATGCGTCACGCATGTATTCCAAATATTTGTCGGCTGCCACCTTGCTGACGCTGTATGGGCTGTTCGGCCTCAGCTCAGCATCCTCCTTAATCGGGAACTCCGTCTGATTACCGTACTCCTCCGAAGTTCCGGCAAACAGGAAATGCTTGAAGTGGGGAACCTCTCGCAGGCATGCCTCAGCCAAGTTTATGGTGCCGAGCGTGTTGACATCAAAGACCTCCTGGGGATGATCGTAAGAGTATGCTACGGGACTTATGGATGCCAGGTGGATTACGGCGTCAGGTTGGGCCTCCCTTACCAGCTTGCGGATGGTGAAGCTGTCTCGCAGGTCCCCGAAGACCGTCATCGTTTTCGCGCCTAGAACATACCGCCCCGTAACGTAGCGCTCAAGGGAGTATACCTCATGGCCGAGCTCGGCAAGCTTTGGGATGAGGTGGCTACCTATGAAACCGCTCCCCCCAGTTACCAAAAGTCTAGTCACTATGTTCCCCCCTTGAAAATGCTTTTTTGATAATTTCAACGAGTAACGCCGCACCAAACACGACCACAAATACCGCGAGAGAGAGAAAATCCAGCAAATAGCGAATTCCAGACTTTATGCTCACCCCACCGCCTCCTCGTAAATCGCCTCGGTCTGGTCGGCGAGCTCGCCCCAATCGTGCTGCTTGGCAAATTTCAAGTTCGCCTTTATGTCGCAGTTGAAGCTCCGTTCCTCCAGCAACTTCGGTAGATCGGTCTCGCTAACGATGTGGGTCCTACCCTTCACATCGCTAGGAATGAGGGCATCCTGCATACTCACCACAGGAACCCCACAGGCCATTGCTTCGACAAACGGGAGTCCATACCCCTCCAGCCTGCTCGGCAGGACGAAGACATCAAGGGAGTTAAAAAAATCCGCCTTCTCATTCTCCGGCACGAAATCAAGGAATGTTACACATGGCACCCCTTTGGCTATCGCCTCGAGCCTCTGCTTGTCCTGTCCCTTCCCCGCTATCAGGAGCTCCACATTTTCAAGGTCCGCCGACTTGAACGCCCTTATCAGAATGTCTATGCGCTTTCTTGGGCCGAGGTAGCTCAAAGTTCCTATCCTGTAACCGTCGTGCTTCTTGGGTTTTGGCTTCAAGGCTTTAGAGATGCCGAGCCTCGTGATGGTAATCTTTTCCTCTGACACATGTAAATTCTCCATAACCTCGCGCTTGGTCTGGTCGGAGTTGCAGATTATCCACTCCGACTTGGCGGCCTTCCTGCATGCGCGTTTGAACCACCAACCGCCGGCCCACCGCTTGAAGCGACTGGAAACTCCGCT
This sequence comes from Candidatus Aenigmatarchaeota archaeon, assembly GCA_030619735.1. Taxonomy (GTDB): domain Archaea; phylum Aenigmatarchaeota; class Aenigmatarchaeia; order QMZP01; family JAUXAV01; genus JAUXAV01. The sequence continues at coordinate 1,923 of JAUXAV010000197.1, forward strand.
GAAGTACCATGTCTCCTCTTTACGATGCAGCCAAGGAATGAGGTCGTGAAAGGTTACAACCGTCTTGTTTTTCGGCAGGTAGATGGACTCAAGGGGCGTCAGGGCGTGGTAGACATCGACATCGCGGGGGATCCTGAACCGAATTTCCGCGCCCGTGTAAATGAGATAGCCGATTGCCCCCCTGCGGGTCGTGCACACGGGATCGACCTCATGGCC
>JAUXAV010000023.1 GCA_030619735.1 Candidatus Aenigmatarchaeota archaeon
CTGGAGAAGAACATCTCCTCTGTATCAACCAGGCTTATCAGTTCCTGGAGCCAGTTGAACATCAGGTCCTTCAAATCCCTGCCCCCGACCTCCAGGTCCAGGCTCTTCCTGGGCTTTACCTGCTTAATCTGGCATATAACAGAGAAAAGGGCCTCTGCTGAGTTCCCGAACAGCTCCTTCAGGTCCTTTCCAAAGGCTTCAAACATCACATCAGAGGTAAGGTCCTCTATGAATTTGTACTTTTCCATGGTAAGAATTTGGATTCCTGGGTTTTAAGTTTTTAAGTTTAATCTCTAATTAAACTCTATGGATTCTCTTGAGGGTTTGCTGAAGGAGATATGTGAAAAGGCAGGGAAGGCCGAGGATGAGGTCAGGAAGCTTGTTGAGGAGAAGCAGGATGAGCTTTCCGGGCTTGTCTCCCCTGAAGGGGCGGCGTACATAGTGGGCAGGGAGCTCGGGGTTTCCCTTCTGAAGGAGAGCTCCAAGCAGCTCAAGGCCAAGAACATCATCCCCGGCATGAGGTCCGTGGAATTCCTGGGCAGAATCACCAGGATAATGGAGCCCAGGGAGTTCGAGAGGCAGGGGAAGAAGGGAAGGGTTGTGAATCTCTTTCTGGGTGATGATACAGGCAGCATAAGGCTCTCGCTCTGGGACAGGGAAACCGATATGGTTGAAGGGGATAACGGATTAAAGGAGGGGGATATTGTAAGGATTACCAGGGGCTGGGTGAAGAAAGACTACCAGGGAGGCCCGGAGATAAGGCTCGGGAAGATTGGAAAGATGGAGAGGGTTGAAGAGGAGACAGACATACCCAAGCTTGAGGATATAAAACCCCCGGGCTTCGGGGGAAAAGAGACAGGCATGAGCCTTCCTGTGAAGAGACTTTCCATAGGGGAACTAAAGGACGGGGACTATGCAGAGGTTCGGGGCTGCCTGGTGCAGGTGTTCAAGAGGAGGCCGTTCTATAACTGCTGCCCCCAGTGCGAGGGCAGGGTGGAGGAGAAGGAGGGGAAGTTCATGTGCAAAGAGCATAATGAGGTGGAGCCCAAGAGGCAGCTTATATTCTCCGGGGTGATGGACGACGGCTCCGGGAACATCAGGATGGTGCTGTTCAGGGACATGGCACAGAAGGTTATAGGTAAGACCCCGGAGGAGCTTGTCAAGGAGTTCGAGGGCAGGGACCCTGCCGAAATTTATGAGGACTTCCCGGGCCTGGGGAGGGAGTTCATAGTGAACGGAAGGGTGAGGGTTGACAGCTTCACGGAGAGCCTGGAAATCATAGGGAACAGCATTGAAGAGATTGATTTAAAAAAGGAATGCGAGGGCTTGCTGAAGGAGCTTTCTTGAAAAAACCTTAGCGGGAACCAATTGTTTTGGGAAGCTGCCCGAACGAGTGAAGCGAGTGCCAGGGCAGCTCCTTCTTGCTTAAGCTTCTTCTTGAAAGAAGCTTAGCGGAACTCTATCGGAACTGTTTAAAAGCAACAGCATGGGGCCAATTTTATCCCTATAGCGGAACTATACTATCCATAGGTTTAAAAAGTATGATGATAAAACTTAAGGACATAGGTGGGGTTAGTATGGCAGAGGAAAAGGGCAATGCGGCTGAAAAGAAGGGAAGCATATCGGATGATATTTCTGTTATCCCGGGAATAGGGGAAAAGACAGCTGAGAAGCTGAAGGAGGCCGGATACACGAATTCAATGGCCATTGCTGCCTCATCTGCAGGGGAGCTCTCCGCTGCATGCGGGGTCGGGGAGGAGACCGCCAATAAGATAATCTATGCGGCAAGGGAGAAGCTCAAGATGGGGTTTGAATCCGCTTCTGATGTGATGAAGAAGAGGGAGAAGGTAGGGAAGATTACCACCGGCTCTGCCAAGCTGGATGAACTCCTGGGAGGGGGGGTTGAGACCCAGGCCATTACAGAAGTACATGGGGCTTTTGGTTCAAGTAAATGTGTATCAAAGGATACGCCAGTTGTATTTTTCAATGATGAACACTTCCATTTCCAGACCATGGAAGAAATATACAATAAATATCAGGGTAATGAGAAACCATACGATGGTGGCTTTGTCATACCTGTGAACAATATAAAATTATTGGCCCTGACAGAAAAAGGTATATCCAAGGTAAAGGCATCTGGTATATACAAGCAAAAGGTTAGCGAACTTGAGGAGATAATGACAAAAAGAGGAGCGAATCTCAGAATAACCCCCACACATAAATTATTAACTGTTAGTGAAAGGGGCATGATATGGAAACCTGCAAGGCTTTTTAAGGAAGGAGACTGTATAGCGACACCGAAGTCATGCGATTTTGGCTCTGAATCTAAAATAACTATGGAAGATGCATATTTTCTGGGTCTTTTTGTTGCAGAGGGAACCTCAAATCCGGTTTCCATATGCACATCTGATACAGCCATAAAGGAGCGCATTGTTAAATACCTGAGAGAAAGGTTCGGGTTTAAAGCAAGAGTTAGAAAGGATACAAGAAGAAAAAATAATATTTATACGATATTAATAAGAAATATTGTAAAGCCTCTTTTAGGCAAACTCGCAGAGAGCAATTCCGAAACCAAATTTATACCTGACTCTGTTTTCACTGCAGATAGAGATATTGTTTCAAGTTTCCTTAAGGGTTACATAGATGGTGATGGGTGTATTAGAAAACTAGAAGTCACTATGACCACAAAAAGCAAAACGCTCTCATTACATCTCTCATATCTCCTGAGAAAACTGGGAATAAACTCCTCCATAAGGATTCATCATGGACATGGAAAATATAAGGAAAATAAATACTACACTCTTTTTGTTGTTGGTACGGACAGGGAAAAGATAGGAAAAATAGTCGGGAGAAACTATAAAACCGTTAATTCCTTCTATGGATACCCATTGGGTATTTTGGAATTTCTGAGAAAATTATACAGGGAAACAACTGGTGGAGGCAAGGGGAATTTAAGAAAAAGATTAGGCAAGAGGTCATTAAATAATAACAGGGCCTATAGGGTTCTTGCAAAGAATATCAAATGCACCTTGAACGAAAAAACATTCTGCAATATACTGGACATTTTCATAAAATGTAGAGAGGATTTGAAACGGGCGAAAGAATATGCAGCCAGATTTGAGAAATTATCCAAAGAAGAGCTCAATATCCTGAACTCTCTGATACCCTTCTCATACAGAAGAGCAGCACTGAATGTTGGGATTCCGTTCTCAACTGCTGGAAACTATTTTTGGAGAGGATTCCCCAAATCCAAGGAATCTCAGAAAATAGTCCTCAAAATTAAAAATGTACTTCTTGAGGAAACAGAGAAAAGGCTAAAGAAACTGGATTTAGGACTTTCTGTATGCAAGAACATACATAATCTCTCATGGGATGTTGTTGAAGAAAGGAAAACAATTAAATACAATGATTTTGTGTATGACTTTATTGTACCAAAATGGCATTCATTTATAGGAGGGGAGATGCCAACTATATTGCACAATACCCAGCTTGGGTTCCAGCTTGCTGTTAATGTCCAGCTCCCCAAGGATAAGGGGGGTCTTGGAGGGAAAGTCATATTCGTTGATAGTGAAGGGACGTTCAGGCCTGAAAGAATCCAGCAGATGGCAACCGCCCTGGGCCTGGACCCAAAGAAGGCCATGGATAATATACTGGTGGGAAGATGTTATAATTCGGACCATCAGGTCATGCTGGTTGAAAAGGCAGAAGATGTGATAAAGGAGCAGGGGATAAGGCTTCTGGTTGTGGACTCCATTACCTCTGCATTCAGGTCTGATTATACAGGAAGGGGGACCCTGGCTAATCGTCAGCAGAAGCTGAACAGGCACCTGCATAAGCTGCAGAGGCTTGCTGATGTGTATAATCTGGCTGTGTATATCACCAACCAGGTAATGGCAAGGCCGGATATCCTTTTCGGTGACCCCACTGTCCCTATCGGGGGCCACATACTTGGACACATTAGTACATTTAGGATTTACCTGCGAAAATCCAAGGACGAGAAGAGGATTGCAAGGCTCATAGATTCCCCAAACCTTCCGGAGGGGGAGACGGTTTTCAGGGTATGCACTGACGGGATAAGGGAGTTGTAAGCTGAAAAGCGTTTTCAGCCTTTATATTTTTAAGTTGAATCCCAAACGGGTGCATCAGCATATTCCCTCTGCAAATCCTTCATCCTGTCTATTATAAGCTCAAATGCCCCTTTGTGTGGTTCCGGGTCTTTACCTTTACTGGCTGCATAGGCGCCAGCCCTGTTGATTATCTCCTCCTCCCTCTTCCGGTCCTCAATTTCAAGCCCTGCTGTTTTTTTATAATCAGTAATGGGTTTTGCATATCCAAATCTAATCTCCAAAGCTGCTTTAAGGACACATTCCATTTCTGAAACCCCTTCCAAATCCTCTGCTGAAACCTTACCCTTGGGACATATGCGTTGCAGAAGGGTTTTACAGAAACCGCTATCTGGGGTTTCATCAGAAACCATGCAGTTCAATGGGTATTCAGACCTCTGGACAAGAAGGGCTGCTATGCCTTCATCTAGTTGGTTTATATGTGTTCTGTATGTCTGTAAATCCATAAAAATATAAAAGGGGAAAGTTTTAAATCTTAATGCTTCCGAGCCTCCCCCCTCAAAGCCAGGAAGCACCGGAAGCTCAAACAATATCCTTCTCAGAGACAATCACGAAGTCCCCGACGGATTTCACTGCTGAGAACGGGACCAGAACCCTGCCCTTCTCATCTTCCTGAAGGTTCAGCTCCGAGGTATGCTTCGTGGGCTCCACCACAACCAGGTTTATCAGTTCCCCGGATTCTGTTATGAAATCTATGTCGCCCACTATTCCGAATTTCTTCCCGCTTTCCTCAGAAACCAGGACCTTCCCTATAAGTCCCCTGCTTCTTACCCTTTCTTCCATATCAAATTTCCTCCGGTCGCTATTATCAGAATAGTATTATATTAAATAGAAGGTTTTTAAGCTTTATGCCCTGAACTGGCTTGGTGGAAGGTCCGTTTTTGCGAAGAATTTGGCGTGAGATTTGGTCTGGGTTCTTTCAGGCCTGCACCATCAGGGGCTGGAGCTTGCCTGATGCCCTGTATCTGTAGGTCTTGCCTTTCCTTTCCCTGGCAATGAGCTTGTCCTTCATCATCCTCTTCAGGATGTTGTTCACGGAGCGCACGGCGTTTGCCCTGTTCTTGTATTCCTTTGAGTCCATCCGGTCCACTATCTGGGAGGGTGTGAGGCTTTCTGTTCCCAGGGCCTCCAGGATGAGTTTCTGCCTGTGGGGAAGTTCACTGACCGTATTTAAAGGGACCCTGGGCTGGGCCTTCATGTCTCCCAGAAAATCAAGGTCTATGGTGCTGATGCCTTTCCCCCCTGCCCTTTCCGCAAGCTCCCCGCACAGCCTTATGACCTCCCTGGGGAATCCCCCGGTCCTTTCATATATCAGTCCCAGGCTTTCCCGGGTGAAGGGCTTTATGTCATCCCCTCCCGCGTTCTCTATCCTTCTCTTTATGAGCTCCCTGGTTTCTGATTTTGTCAGGTTGCTCAGCTCTACCCTGAGCGTGAACCTCTGCGTGAAGGTCTCAAGCCTGTCCCTCATTATGGAGTCAAAGACGGGCAGGCCTGCCAGGACTATGGATAAATGGTCTGTCTGGTCTGTGAGTGTCCTGAGCCATTCCAGGGTCTCTATCGTGGCCTCATGGCATTCATCCACAATGAGTATGCATTTGTTCCCGTCCAGCTTCCTGTTCATATAATTGCTTAAATCATACAGCCCCGGCCTCTTCCTGGAGAAGAGCCTGGAGAGGAAGGACCTGCCAGCCAGGTCCATGAATATTTCAACAAGGTCCTGGGGGTCCTTTGGCGGCTTGGGAAGGTATTTGATATGCTTCACAGAGGAGAATATCTTCATGAGGTGCCTCATAAGGGTTGTCTTGCCGGAGCCGGTTGGCCCCATTATAAGGGAGAATTTTGTGCCGTTATTCAGTCCGCTGACTATATTCTCTATCTCCGGCCTGTACCCCACAAACAGGTCCGGCATTATCCTGAACGTGAAGGGGTTTTCCTGCCAGTTGAACAGCCCCATAACAGAAGGTGAATCCCCGGTCATACCTACATAAATTAGGGGAAGGATTTAAAAGCTTTTGTGAAGTTTGCGTGAAAAGGGCGTGTGAAACAGATTTAAACCAGCAGAAGTAATTATATTTTATGCGCGCATTTGTTGCAATAGACCTGGATGAAGGGCTCAGGGAGCATGTGAAGGGAATTCAGAACTCCCTCAAGGAAACCGGGGCGGATGTGAAGTTCGTGGAGCCCGGGAACCTTCATTTCACTGTGAAGTTCCTGGGCGAGGTCCAGGAAAATGCCCTGGACGATATGGAGAAGGCCCTGGGGGATTCCGTTTCCGGCTTCAGCCCCTTCAGGATAGGCATAGAGGAGCTTTCCTATTTCGGCTCGGAAAGCCATATAAGGACGCTTTTCCTGGACGTGAAGGAGGGCAGGGAGAAGCTGGAGAGTCTCCTGGAGTCCGTGAACAAGGCACTGGATCCCTTCAGGCATGAAAGCCACGGGGCAAGGCCCCATCTCACCATTGGAAGGGTCAAATCCGGGGAGAACAGGGAGCTTCTCCTGGAAAAGCTAAGGGAACTTTCACACGTGAAGGTCGGGGAAATGGATGTGAAGTTTGTGAAACTGAAGCAGAGCGTGCTTACAAAGAAGGGTCCTGTGTATTCTGACGTGAAGGTCTTTGAACTAAAGGGCTAGAAGTATTTATTGGCTGTCTGGACCAGCTTCACCACAAGTTTCACAGCATTCTTCACGTCCTTCATGTCAGCTACCTCTACCGGGGTATGTATGTACCTGGTAGCTACCAGAACAGCTCCTGAGGGTATGCCGTCCCTGACTGTTGGTGTTATTGAAGCGTCTGTTGCACCGCCGTCAAGGACCTCGTACTGGATGGGAATCTTAATGGACTTGGCTGTATCCTCAATCCATTTCTTCACCCTCGGGTTCACAATCATTACCCTGTCCTTCACGAGCATTACAGGGCCTTCACCGATGCGTGAAGTTGCCTCCTCCGGCTTGACCCCGGGCATGTCACCCGCAATGGTGGTATCCAGGCCCAGGACAACGTCCGGGTCTATGCCGAAGGCGGAGCCCCTGACCCCTATAAGGCCGGTCTCCTCCTGTATGGTCCCTACTGCATAAACAGTTCCCTTGAAGCTCTTCAGGGCCTTCATGACCTCTATCATGACAGTGCATCCAATCCGGTTGTCAAGGCCGTAGCCCGTGACCCTCCCCCTCTTGGTGGTATTGAAGCTCCCGTAGTTGGTTATGAAATCGCCCTGCTTTATCCCGGCCTTCTCCACATCCTTGCTGTCCTTTGCCCCGATATCTATGAACATATCCTTCAGCTTGACAGATCTCTTCTGCTCATCTGCCTCCTGTATATGGACAGGCTTTGAGCCAATAACCCCGACCACAGGGCCCTTGGAGCCGTATATCTTCATCTTCTGGGCCAGGAGAATCCTCTGGTCCCAGCCCCCCACGGTATCGAACCGGATGAAGCCCTTCTCGTCTATGTGCTTCACCATTAAACCGATTTCATCCATATGGGCGCAGAGCATTATCCTGGGTTTTCCCCTGCCCTTCCTGGCAATAAGGTTGCCTATCCTGTCCACTTTAATTTCGGAAGCATGGGGCTTAAGCTCTTTAGCAATCAAATCTCGCACATTCTTCTCAGAGCCCGAGATAGAGGGCGCTTCCACCAGCTTTTTCAGAAGCTTTTCCATGGTTATCACTATTATTTTGGTTTGGTGGATTATAAATATTCCCCTTCTGCGAGCTATTTCAGGTCATTCTTGTCCAGTATCGTGACGGGTGAGAAGAGGCTTTCCTTTTCCGTCCCTACCAGGAACTTCACGCCCCTCATCTTTGCCACGGCATTGAGACTGAAGTCTATCTTGCCGTCCAGGATAACCGCATAGGGGTTGTCAAGGGTCTTTATGGTATTTGACAGCTCTGATACAGGGACCTTGCCGAGCATATTGCTGCCGGAGTCAAATATGCATGCTGTCCTAGAGCCCGCAAGCCCCTCCAGGGTCTTCCTGAAGAGGGTTTTTTCACTGGAGCTCAGGTTTGCCCTCCTGGGCGGCCTGGATTCCCTCCTGAACCCTCCTGGCCTGAAGCCTCCTGGCCTTCTGCGGTCAAAGCTCCTGCCCCTTCTGTCGGGTCTTCCCCCCCTTCTGTCCCTTGGTCCCGGCCTGGGCCCGGACCTGAAGCCCCTGGATTCTCTCCTGGGTTCCGGCTTGGGTGTTCTGACCCTGCTCTCGCTCCTTATTCCCCTGTCTTTCTTGGACTGGCCGGCGGGCATCTTCTCCCTGAGGGCCTTGTAGCACTCCTTTTGCGTGAGTTCTTCCACTTCCTTGCCCTCGGGGGCCCTGGCAATATAGTCTATGTCCATTTTCTGCATTATCTCCTTTACTATCAGTTCCCCGCCGCGGTCCCCGTCCACAAAGACCGTTACCGTCTTCTCCTTTGCCAGGTTCTTCAGTTCAGGGGAAACCGAGGTTCCCTCCACTGCTATTGTATTCTTTATCCCGAATTTGAGGAGGTTTATTATGTCAGCCCTGCCCTCCACCACTGTCAGCTCCCCTGATTCCTTTACATCCGGTCCGGCGGGCATTCCGAAGTATTTCGTTATCTCGTCCTTTCTCACGTCCTCCTTTATCTGCTCGGAAATCTCATCTGACTGCACAGTGGTTTTCATAAGCTTCTGAAGAATCTCCTTGGACCTGTCCATTATGAATTCCCTCTTTTCCTTCCTGGTGTCCTCTACCCCCTCCAGCTTTATCTCTGCCTCGCAGGGGCCTATCCTTTCTATGGTCTCAAGGGTTGCCGCAATCAGGGCGGTCTCCGCAGAATCCAGGGCAGAGGGGATTATAATCTCGCCCTCGGAATTGCCCTTCTGGGATTTTATATTGACATCTATCCTTCCTATCCTGCCTGTTTTCTGGAGCTCCCTGAGGTTCAAATCGGTTCCCAGGAGACCTTCTGTCTGCCCAAAAATAGCTCCTATCACATCAGGTTTTTCCACTACACCTTTGGCCTTTATCTTTGCCTTTATCACGTATTTTATTGAAGTTGGTGCTAACTTTGACATGTAAATCATCCTCCTTTAAAGTTCTCAAATCCTGTATTTCAGGTTTCCCGAATTCCATAATTTTTTTCCTTAACCTTCTGTTTATACGGATTTTGTAGGGTCCGAGCAGGCGGCTCAGCCTTGCTGCAAGCCTTCTGCCCTCCCTGTCAAAATCTGTAAGTATGACTATTTCCTTTGATTTTGCCCTGGCCGCCTCCTCGGCAACCTGGTATAAGGGCTTTCGGTTGATTTTGATAATATTATTCAATCCCAGGCTTTTTAAAGCTTTCTCATCCCTGATTCCCTCCACTATCAGGAGTTTATCCCTTAATTCCTCGGAAATCTTCAAGAATTCGTCCAGACCCGGTTTCTTGCCGCGCATTTTAATACCTGAGTGCGTCCACTATGTCCCTTTCAGTAAGAATCCCTAAAAGCTCTGAGTCCTCAACCACTGGCAATCCCCCGATTCTTTTTTCCTTCATTATCCTGGCCGCCTGGTAGATGTCAAGGCCTGCCTCAAGGGTAGTGACCTCCCTGTTCATAACCTTGGTTATCCTGGTCTTGTCCCTTCTGAGACTCTTCATCTTCCTGTTCTTCAGCAGGTAGGAGAGTATGTCGCTGGGAGTCACTATGCCCAGGAGTATGTTCTCCTTTGCAACAGGGAGCCTCCTGACCCTGCTTCTTACCATTATCTTTGCCGCCTCCAGCAGGGAGAAGCTGTCTTTTAGTATCTGGGGCTTCCTTACCATTAAATCCTCCACCTTGACCCCTATCCTGGAGTCTATCCTTTTTACAAAGTCCCATTCGGATATTATTCCCATTAGCTTTCCCCTGTAGGTTATGGGATAGGCCCCTCTCCTCTGGTGATGGAAGACCTCCAGGGCCTTCTTGACAGAGTGGCTCTTGTCCAGGGAAAAGACATTGGTTTCCATTATGCCCTTTACAGGGATTTTCAGGCTTCCCTTCCTCTTCCTGAAGATGCTGTATTTGGGCCCTGCGCCCAGGTAGTCCAGGATATCTATAGTTGTTATAAAGCCCCTGAAGTTCCCTGTCTTCCTGCCTATCACAGGGATTCTCCTGAATTTGGTGGTCAGGACTGGTATTACCTTCTCCAGGGGGTCTGTGTCATGACATACCGTCAGCTTTCTGGATGCCAGGTTAAGGGCAGAGGTCCTGGTATTGATGAACTTTTCCAGGTCCAGCCCCTTGTCACGGGAAAAAAGAGCCATAATTAATTGATAGCGGAAGGGTATAAAAACTTAAGCGTTCCCTGTGGAGGGTAGAAATATTAACCTTCAAATCCCTAATATTACCATGGCCGGGAAAAATGGGGTTAAGAAGGTCTTGGATAAGGTTTTGAAGAGGGTCACTCCCTCGGAAAGGGAGAAGGCAAAGACAGAGGGGGTTGTGAAGGAGGCCATGGGGGTGGCTGAGAAAATTTTGAAAAAGAGCAAGGCCTATCCTGTGCTGGCAGGGAGCTTCACCAGGGACACCTGGATGCCTGACAAGAAGGAGTTTGAGATATTCATGGTCTTCCCTGAGGGGATTCCCAGGGAGGAGTTGGAAAAGAAGGGCCTTTCTTTAGGTAAAAGGATTGTAAAGGAGATGAAGGGGAGCCATATAATAGCGTATGCTGAGCATCCCTATATCAGGGCCAGGATAAAGGGCTTCATGGTGGATATAGTGCCCTGCTACGGGGTAAAAAGCCCGGAGAAGATAAGGTCTGCGGTGGACAGGACCCCCTTCCATAACAGGTATATATCCGAGAACCTGAGGAAGGGGCTTTCCGGGGAGGTAAGGCTGCTGAAAAGGTTCTGCAAGGGCCTGGGAATTTACGGCTCTGACACCAGGACCCAGGGCTTCTCAGGGTATCTCTGCGAGCTCCTGATAATAGAGTATGGAGGGTTTTTGAAGCTGGCAGGGGAGGTGGCGGGATGGGAGCCCGGAAGGGCCTTTATAGACCTGGAGGACTACCATAAGGGGAAGGTTCCTGAGGGATTGAGGAAGAGGTTCAGGTCCCAGCCCTTAATCGTCATAGACCCCGTGGACAGGAACAGGAACGTGGCCGCAGCGCTTTCCCCTCAGAATTTCATGGAGTTCATTTCCTCGTGCAGGGGCTTCCTGGAGGGGCCGGACATTAAGTATTTCTTCCCGATGAAGAAGAGGGTCAATATAAGGACCCTGGGAAAGGGGATAAGGGAAAGGGACTCTGCCCTTCTGCTCCTGAAATTCAGGCAGCCCTATGTGATACAGGACGTGCTATGGCCTCAGTTAAGGAGGTTTGTCAAGAGATTGAGGGATATTATGGAGGACAGGGATTTCCCTGTGATTGGGTATGATATCTGGAGCGATGAGGAGTTCGCAAAGGGGGGAGTATGTCTGGTCCTGCTTGAGATGGAGGTCTGGGAACTGCCTGAAATAAGGAAGGTCCTGGGTCCTCCCATATTCTCCAGGAAGCACTCCGAGGAGTTCCTGAAGAAATACAAGCCCCGGGGCAGGACCTGGGTTGAGAATGACCGCTGGGTAGCAGAGGTCAGGAGGGAGTTCACCTCTGCAGAGGCCATGCTCAGGGATGCCCTGTCAGGCAGGGTGAAGAGCCTTGGGGAGAGGGGGGTTCCCTCCTATATAGCAAAGAGCGTT
>JAUXAV010000067.1 GCA_030619735.1 Candidatus Aenigmatarchaeota archaeon
AGCAACACTTGCAGGGAAGAAAGATCCGCTTTTAGGATTGAAGGAAAATGTGATAATAGGCAATCTAATTCCAGCAGGGACCGGTTTGAGAAAATATGAGGATATAGAGATCGAAGAGGAGGAGGTCAAGAAAGAGGCGGTTTAATTCCCAAGAAATTCCTTAATTTTTTTAATTAACTCAGTCATTTCAAATGGTTTTTTCAAGAAATCGACCGCGCCCATACGTTTAGAAGTCACCTTTGCCATTTTTTCTTTTCTCTTGCTACTCATTAAGATTACAGGGATGTGTTCGAGTTCTGGCGATCCTTTAATGCGTCTTAAAAGATGGTACCCTGTTTCCACCCCCTTGCTTCCGAGAAGAATATCGCTGGCTACCAAATCTATGTCAGAAGTTGTTAGAATCTTCCATGCCTCACCTGGGGTTTCGGCTGTTTGAACACCATAGCCTGCTTTTTCTAAAGAGCGTTTTAACATTTCCAGTAAGGTAGAACTATCCTCGACTATCAATATGTTGTGTTTACCATTCATTGCAAACCACCTCCTTTCGTAGTCTGCTTCTTGATACCTTTTTGTGAAAGTATAGTGACGATTGTATCAGCAATATGTGGTAGGGAAACTACCTCATCTGCGGCTCCAAGTTTTATTGCCTCTTTTGGCATGCCGAAGATGATGCAACTTTGCTCATCCTGCGCAAGGGTGCGCGCCCCGCTTTCACGCATCGCCAGCAGTCCTTTTGCACCATCGTCTCCCATCCCTGTGAGCAGCACACCGATGGCGTTGCGTCCTGCGCTGTGTGCCACGGATTGGAATAATACATCCACACTGGGCCGTTGATGATGTACTGCGGGACCGCCTTTTGTTATCACATGGTAACGTGTGCCGCTTTTCTGGAGAAGCATATGTTTGTCACCCGGTGCTACCAGTGCAACTCCAGGCACTACATTATCGTACTCACTCGCTTCTCGCACCTCCATCTTACAGATTTGATTGAGCCTCTCGGCAAAACTTGCAGTGAAGTATTCCGGCATATGCTGAACGATCACTGTACCTGGCGTCTTAGCTGGCAGGCTACTGAGTACGGTTTCAATGGCTTTGGTACCGCCGGTCGAGGCCCCGATAGCAACCACCTTATGCGTGGTCTGAAGCCGGAGATGGCGTGTTGGCGTCCTCACAACGGGTGACTCCATTGTTTTACGCCGTCTCCTGATCCGTGCCGATGCGGCTGCACGGATGGCATGTACCAGCTGTCTCGAGATATTGCCTGAAGCAGATGCTGAATTCGGTTTGCAAATAACCTCCACAGCCCCCATCTCCAGTGCCCTTATGGCAGATTCACTGTTTTTTGGCGTCAAAGAACTTACTACAACCACAGGCATCGGGGAATATTTCATCAACTTCTGTAAGAACGAAAGTCCATCCATCCTCGGCATATTAAGGTCGAGCGTGATCACATCAGGATGAAATCTCACTATTTTATCGCGCGCTATATAGGGGTCGATAGCACTGCCGACTACATCGATATCCTTGTATTTGGACAGTTCATCGGTCAGGAGTTTGCGAACCACTGCCGAGTCGTCTACAATCAGAACCCGAATCACTCCTGTCGCTCCTTGAAATAGGAGGTCTCATCGTTATCGATGAATAGCAGAACATCGGCACGGCCCTTCTCCAGACCCAGTTGAACCATTGCTTTGGGAAGTTCGGCATTGTTAACGGATGATTCTACATTCTCAATTATCTCGGGCGCAGCGATGTTAAATATCTTTTCAGAGCCAGCAAGGGTGGGCAGCAAGTTGCCACATATGACATTGGCGACCTCTCCCAGTGCATCGAACTGCTCTTTTTTTGAAGTAGATTCTTTACCCTTTATATTGGTTGCCATGGTGGGTAATAGACCCCCGCACATAGTTACCACCAGTCTGCCGCTGAACGGCCCCTGGAACCCCACACTCCCCGCTACTTCAAACCGGGCGTTCTGCTGGCCTTCTTCGAGTTCTGACGACGGCAGCATAAGGCAGAGTTCTTCAAAAACCAGGGCTACCGTCTTGTAAAGTCTCTTTTCCAGATTGTCGCCTTTTGAAACTTCGTCTACAACTTGCTGCTCATCTAATCCTCCTATCATACTTATAACAGTTTCCCGAAGGGTCTCAGGTGTGAATGGCTTGTGGATGTAACCAGTCCCTTTTTTGATAAGTATCTCTACGTCTTTATCAATACTTTTAGCAGTAACGATGATTACCGACAAATCTTTGGTCTCAGGATTCTGTTTTAATCTATCAATCATCTCTAAACCGTCCATAACCGGCATGTTTATGTCAGCCAGAACAAGATCAATCCATTTTTTATCTATCATCTCTAGTCCTTCCTGTCCGTTGCTTGCTTCATAGATCTCGCCCAATGGTAGATTGCTGAGGTGCAAGGTCTTGGTGATTATAGACCTCATCACCGAGCTGTCATCTACTACTAAAATGTTGAGTGCCATAATTAACTCCTCCTTTCCTGTCCCCCTTTACAAACAGGGCCAGCGTTTACCCCGTTAGATAGCAGACATCTAACGGGGTTTATATCCTTTGTAAGATTCCAGCGCTTCTCACTGTAACCTCTCCTCTGCCAATATCAAGAAACATCGTCCTCGAGCCGTTGCCGCCTATATCGTAAGATTTCATCAACAAACCATTCTTCCAGAGAATCTTCCTTAGCATGATAAAGTTCCTTTTACCGATTTGAAAATAATCCTCTTTCTCGCAGTCCTTCAAGCAGGAACCTCCTGCAGCTTTGATTACCAGGTTTTCCTTTTCAGCACCAGCCTTGTAGCACTCTGTCAGCAGTTCTGGTACTCCTGTATCTACAAACATATACGGACTTTTCTTAGCTTTTACCGGATCGATCTCAGCGAGCGGCAGCATTACATGGAGCAGGCCACCTACACAGGCCACTGGATCGTATATTGCGATTCCCAGACAGCTTCCCAGAGCATAAGTGACGATCAGATCGCCACTGTCAGCGGAAACTTTCATATCAGCTACTCCTACTATGTGTATCATCATTCACATCTCAATTTTGCCACCAAGACACAAAGCCACTCGTTTACGTTAATCGGTTACGATGCCCACCCCGTTAGAAAACAAGTATTTCTAACGGGGCCCGTTTCGTCTGACGGCTAAGTAAATCGCCTTTTTTAATTAGTCTGATACCCTGATATCTGAATTCTCCACCTGGTATTCTGATTTTCTGATATTCTTTTTTCATAACCATAACCGTTGGCCGCTCCACGATACGGGCTTCGTTGCCGTTCCATACGGATCCTGCGGACAAACGCTTAACGAAATTCTCTTTGTGTCCCTGCCCCGTTAGAGACGACGCCTCTAACGGGGTGAAAGTCTTTGTGGCTAACAAAATCTACGTCCCTATTTTTAAAATAACTTACATATCACTTCATTTCACATAGACGGCCGGCTGCACATAATGAAATTTGTGCGGCGAGGCCACCAGACTTTCCGAATGGCCGACAAAAAGATAGCCACACGGTTTCAGCAACTTCCGGAAACGGATAAGCAACTGCTTCTGAGTGGGTTTGTCAAAGTATATCATCACATTGCGACAGAATATCACATCGAATGGACCCCGCATTGACCACCTGTCCATCAGATTCAGCCGTGCCAGTCGCACCAGGGACCTTATACTATCCTTTACCCGGTAGGCACATGGAGACCTGGTTCGGATACAAATAAAATATTTTTGCAAAAGATGTGGTGGGATTTCTTGTAACGCATCCCGTTGTTCGTAAACTGCTTCACGTGCTTTTTCTATCATTCTCCCAGAAATATCCGTAGCAAGAATCCGCACATCCCGGAGGCCAATGTCTGGTAGCTCTTCTCTCAACACAATGGCAATGGAGTATGGTTCCTCGCCTGAGGAACAACCAGCGCTCCAGAACCGCATTCTGTGGTTCTTTATATTCGGTAATACCTTTTGACGAAGGAAGTCGAAGTGCTGTGGTTCGCGGAAAAAATTCGTTTTATTGGTAGTTAACATATCGACCATTATTGAGAGTTCCAAATTTGATCTGTCCTGCTCGACATACTTCATGTATTGTTCAAAACTTTTTATCTCCAGTGCACGCAACCGCTTCATGAGACGAGCCCTGACCATCTCCCTTTTGCCGTCGTGAAGATTGAGCCCGCACAACCGATGCATCAGTTTGCTGATCTTCTCAAACGCTATATCACTTATCTCAAGCGATGACAAATCCATAACCACCATGTTTTTTTTCTGGCTAATCATATTCATAACCATTTACGAGATAACAGACCAACTGGGGCACTCCAGGACGTTTGAAAGATTATCAAAACGTCCTGGTAGTGCTCGGTAACTCCACAGTTTTAGAAAGACTTCACGACTTTCTTGTCCTTCTTGTCAAGTGGAATGACCTCATTCGGTTCTACTCTTTCTTTTTTCCATTCCGTTTTTCCCTTCCTCCTTTGCTTCTGCGACTTCGCGGGTGCAGGCTGAGCTCCTTGTGCACCTGGTTGCATAGGCTGATTCATTTGTGCACCTGGTTGCATAGGTGGTACAGGCTGATTCATTTGGGCACCTGGGTACATGGGTTGTAGTGCAGGCTGACCCATTTGTACACCTGGGTGCATGGGCTGTGGTGCAGGCTGACCCATTTGGGCAGTCAGGCGCTTTGCACCGCCACCACCATTGGTCAATTGGAAGTTGGCGACCATACTCAGCAACTGCTGGGACTGACTGGCCAACTCCTCAGCGGTGCTGGCCGATTCCTCTGAGTTGGCGGCATTTTGCTGCGTGATTTTGTTCATCTGGTCAATCCCAGTATTTACCTGGTCTATTCCCCGACTCTGCTGCTCAGAGGCGGCCGCTATCTCTCCCATCACCTCGTTGACCTTGTTAATCTGCTTGCTTACCTCAACCAGGCTCTTCGTAACCTCCTGGTTGATGGCCACCCCGGCATCAGAGTTCTTCACTGAATCTTCAATCAAGTTGGAGGTGTTCTTGGCTGCCTCAGCGCTGCGTTTGGCGAGGTTGCGAACTTCTTCTGCCACGACTGCGAAACCCTTACCCGCATCGCCAGCACGTGCTGCCTCCACCGCTGCATTTAGAGCCAGAAGGTTCGTCTGGAAAGCAATTTCGTCGATTGTCTTAATGATTCTGCTTGTCTGATCCGATGAATCTTTGATCTTTTCTACGGCATCGGACAGTCGTTTCATACTTTCCATGCTTTTGGCTGTATTTTCACGGGTAGTATCGGATAACTTTCTGGCCTCCTGGGCGCTGGCGGCATTCTGTTTGGTCATCGAGGCCATTTCCTGAAGGTTGCTCGACACTTCTTCAAGCGAACTTGCCTGTTCGTTGCTACCCTGGGCCAGTGTCTGGCTGTTGGTGTTGATCTGAGTAGCTGCTGAAGCTACCTGGTTGCTGGCCGTTGAAACCTGTTGCAGACTATTGTCAAGGTTCTGTATTGCCCTATTGAGTGACTCCTTGATCTTGGCATGGTCGCCCTTGTACTCGCCCTTCACCAACGCGGTAAGGTCACGTTCCGCCATCTTGCTCATAACTTCGGATGCTTCGTTTATCGGCTCCATCACCGCGTCTAGGGTATCATTAATCCCCTGAATAACATTTTTGAATCCAGCGATCTTGTAATTTTCGGGATTACCTCTTACGTCAAGCTTACCAGCGAGAGCAGCCTCCACGAGACCTGTCACCTCGGCAACAGCCTCATTTTCTTCTGATATATCAACGACATATTCCAAACCACCTACAATATTGCCTTTAGCGTCCTTGAGCGGCGCAGCAGTGTAGCGAATGGGAAGCTTACCAGAAGGTAGACTCGCCACCGTGTCGCCGGTGAAGACGCCGTCTTGCCGCATGGCATTGGCTACCTGACAGTCAGGAGTATTGCAGTGTTCGGTATTGAAGAGGTTGAAGCACTTCTTCCCAATACAGGCATTAACTGTCTTTCCCAATGCATTGGCACCGGCGGGGTTTATGAACCGAACATTGAACTCCTTGTCCATAACAGCGATCGTGGTCGGGATTTTGTTTAGGAAATCAACCTTCTCCTGTGCATCATTCATTGCCTTCTTGGTTGCGGTGATATCAACCACATATTCCAATGCGCCAATGATGTTGCCTTTAGCATCCTTGACCGGCGCACCAGTGTACATTATCGGGATGTTCTTCCCGCCTGGGTCAACAACAGTCTCACCACTAAAGATACCATCTTTTTGCATAGCCTGGCCGACGCGACACTCTCCTGTGCGGCAGTGAGGCGTTTTGAACAGATCATAGCACTTCCTGCCGATACACTGCTCAACAGTCAGCCCCAAAACACTCGCACCTGCCGGGTTTATG
>JAUXAV010000169.1 GCA_030619735.1 Candidatus Aenigmatarchaeota archaeon
CAACCAGATTCCCGAGCCCAAGGTGGTCCTGGGCATAGGCGCCTGCGCCATATCCTGCGGCCCCTTCAGGGACTGCTACAATGTATGCGGCCCCCTGGACAAGGTGATTCCAGTGGACGTATATGTCCCGGGGTGCCCCCCAAAGCCCGAGGCAGTGATACAGGGTTTAATCCAGGTCCTGGAAAAGCTGGAGGAGAAGGGTTAGAATGGAAATCTCAAAGCACCTGAAATCCAAAAAAGAAGTCTGGGTCAGGATTGACATCAAAAACCTGGAAAAGACCCTTTACAGGCTGAAGGAATCAGGGGTTGAAAGAATTACCAGCATAACAGGCATTGACACCGGCAAGGCCATTGATATTATATACCACCTCCTGAAGGGGGGGAAAAGCATAAACCTCAGGGTCTCCCTGCCCAGACAGAAGCCCCGAATAAACACCATCACCCCCATCTACCCGGGCGCGGAATTGTTCGAGAGGGAGCTCTCCGAGATGCTTGGCATAAAAATCCTGCACCACCCGGACCCCAGGAGGCTCTTCCTGCCCGAGAACTGGAAGGGCAAGCCGCCATACAGGAAATGAATGCTTATAAAATTTACATTTCAAAGTTCTTCATGGATGAACTTTCGATAGGCGTTTTGGCAGGTTTCTTAACCATGGCTGGAGTTTATGGAGTTTGTTTTGGAATATTTGATGGAAGAAGGGCCTATAAGATAAATAGAAAATCCTATGAAAGCAAAGAGAAATTGGATGGGGAACGGGTGATAGGCCCCTTTTCTTTTATGGCCAAAAGAAACAGGTTGGATATGTATGAGTTAAACCCTAATTCGCTGGATACATCTTATAATCCCTGAGAGAAACCCCTTTATAAAACAGAATCAAATAATTCTCATGAAAGTCAGCTTCCTTCGGAAGTCCTTTCAACAGCGTGATTGGTATGAAAGTCCTAGGCATCAACGGCTCGCACAGGAAGGAAAGCACAACGCTCTTTTTCCTGAAAAAGGCCCTGGAAATCTGTGAAAAGGAGGGCCATGAGACAGAGACAATAGAATTATGGGACAAGAGACTGGAATACTGCAAACACTGCAACCATTGCAGGGACCATCCTGGCGAGTGCTCAATAGAGGATGATGTCCCGGGAATATTCCGGAAGATGAAGGAATCGGATGCAATAATCCTGGCCTCCCCAACCTATTTCGCCTGCGTATCAGGCAGGATGAAGGCCCTTATGGACCGCTCCATAACCCTCAGGAGGGACAACTATACCCTGAAGAACAAGCCCGGAGGGGGCATAATCTCTGGCGCTTCCAGGAACGGGGGCCAGGAATTCGTCCTAAGCCAGATAATAAACTTCTTCCTCCTGCAGGAGATGCTGCCTGTCTCGGACAAGCAGACCGCGCATTTCGGGGGAATCGCCTGGGTACCCAGGGGCTCCAAACCGGAAGACGACAAACTGGGGATAGAGACATGCGAGAACCTGGGCAGGAAGATTGCAGAGGTCCTAAAAATGATGAAGAGCTAAGCTACCATGGTCCCTATACCCTTGTCGCTGTATGTCTCTATTAGCGAGACATTGGGGGTTTTGCCGTTTATTATCTGGACCGCCTCGACCCCGTTCTTCCTTGCCCAAACAGCCTGCATTACCTTTGGGACCATGCCGCCATCTATATGACCCTCATCTATGTGCCTTTCCGCCTCATCTTCAGTGAGTTCCGAGACCCTTGAACCATCTATAATCACACCATCCTCATTGCTCAGGTAGATTAGCTTTTCCGCACCCAGCTGGCTTGCAATGAAGCTTGCGGCATCGTCTGCATTTGTATTATAGAGCAGGTTATCATCAACCCCAAGGGATACAGGCGAAATCACCAAAACATAATCATATAGTGATTCAGGCATAATGTATCCCTCCCTAAGGGCCTTGGGCTCTCCCACAAGCCCCAGGTCTATTTCCCTGCCCCCTTCATTGACAGGTGCGTGCTTAACAGCACATATGACCTCCTTAAGGCCCAGGGCATTCCCGCCTGCTGCTCTAATCTCCTTCCGGAACTCCCAGTTAACCTCGTCCAGTGCCTCCTCAACCGCTTCCATTCCCTCTGGTGTTGTTATCCTGTAGCCTCCCACGAATTCGCTTTTCAATCCTCTTTCCCTGAACTTCTGGTCTATCCTCTCCTTCCCCCCATGGACAAAAATGGTTTTTATGCCCAAATCATGCATTGCAACAAGGTCATATGCAGTAGTATATTGGTTTGTTGCAATCTCTCCCCCACCCTTTACAACAAAAATCTTTCCGTTAAAGGATTCCGCATACCTGCCTGCAACATCCCTGGGTATGCCCAGTTCATCAAATTTCTTCCCGTATTTTTCCAAATCCATCATACTTGGTAAGAATTTGTAGTAAATTTTAAATACTCATGAAAGTTGCTTATACATCAGGTGCTCTGTGCAGACCTTTAATCTCTCGCAGCCCTGGCAGTATCTCTTCATCTTCTGCGAGGTTTCCCCGTTTATATCCAGGGCCCTGCCGTCCTTCCCGATGAATTTGCCC
>JAUXAV010000019.1 GCA_030619735.1 Candidatus Aenigmatarchaeota archaeon
TCCGAGGCCTGAGGAGGAACCACAAGGAGAATCTTCATATTTTATAAAATCTCACCAAGACTTAAAAAAGTTATTGCCCTTCGTGAATTGGGTGTGGGAAGATTTATAAGTTATGTAATAATCACTATATTTATGGTAAAGGAAATCTTCATTCTGGGTGTTAATGGCTCTGCAAGAAAGGATGGCAACACAGCAAAATTATTGAAGAAGGTTCTTGATTATGCGAAAAAGGAAGGTGCCAAAACTGAAATTATGCATTTGATTGACAAGGATATAAAACCCTGCATAAGCTGTCTTGCAGAAGAAAATTGCAAATACCCCTGCAATATTAAAGACGATATGCAGGGAATTTTTGAATTGCTCAAAAAAGTGGATTGTCTTATTCTTGGTTCTCCCACGTATTGGTATGCTGTGTCGGGGTTAATGAAAAATTTTATTGACAGGTTAACAGCTCAAGATATACTTGAACCACCAATTTTGGATGGCAAAGTCGCTGGCTTTGTTTCGACTGCTTATCTGGACGGTTCGGCACAAGTAATTGCTCAAATGTTTCTGCCGCTTTCTTCAATGGGCGCAATTATAGTCCCTCACAGTGATGTGCTTTCAAATAACGGAAAGGTCTGGAGAGCTGAGTTTGGAATAAATGTAGAAAAAAGACTTGCTAAAAATCTTATAACTTTAGCCGAACTTGTAAAAGATAAACAAGGCGAGTGGTTCTAAGCATTAGCTACTCTATTCCTCGATTTTGACTTGAAATCCTATATCTTTCAATGCCTGCACAGCAGTTTCCCATGTTTCCTCGCGAACGAGGACATAGTCTTTGGAGAACGTGGAAACAATAAGTTCATTCAAACCCTTGTCTGAAATTGCTTTACTTATTTTGGCTAAGAAACCTTTTGCAAGAAAGGGTGATGATACCTTGATTTCAATTAATTTGAACCATTTCATGTCTTTTTCGTGTTTCGTTTTTGAGACATTTTTCTCTTCTGTGATAACAGTAATTTCTTCCTTATCTTGCATTATTAAGAAATGGTTCCCTGGTTCCTTTTCTTGTGTTTTCAAATATGCATATCTCTCTTTATGGACAATAACCGGGCTTGTTTTAATAATCTCTTCTAATGTTGGATTTCCCATACTTACCTTCCAATAAATCTTCTCACAGCGGGGTGCATGTCCTCCAGGTGCTGCATGGCAATTTCCTCATACAGGTTGAATATTATCATGGTAGCCAGCAGGATGCCTGTGCCTGTTCCCAGGGCCCAGGTGAAGTCTGCGTATGCTGCCAGGGCTCCCACGGCGGCTCCTCCCAGGACCGCAAGGTTCGGGATGTATCGGTTCAGGACCCTCTCAATTATCCTGATGTCCCTCCGGTAGCCGGGTATCTGCATGCCCGTGGACTGTATCTGGTTTGCCACGGAATGCGCATCCATTCCAGCGGAGCTGACCCAGAATATGGAGAAGATAACAGCCCCTCCAATCATGAGGCCTGCGTAAACAAATATCCTGATAATGTCCACCGGAGGTATGACTGCCAGGGAGCTTAGGCCAAGGGAAGAGACCATAAAGAACCAGGCAAGCCCTCCGAGGACAGCAAAACTCAGGGCGAACTTCCAGCCGCTCTTCTTTGTGAAGTATGCCAGGAGTATTCCTATGAAGGCGAAGATTCCCATAAAGACCATGAATCCGGATATGGAGGTGGTCCTGGGCGCCTGCAGGAAGTACAGCAAACCGCCCACTACATTGCCGTTTGCATCCACTGAAGCAAGCCAGTTGCTCCCGCCCTGCGCAACCATCCTGCCCATCATCTGGATGTTCGCCAGAAGAGCCCCTATAAGGATTACCGGGATGTTGGAGGTATAGAAGAACCTGAGGGGCCAACGCCTGCCAAAGCCCCTGATGGAGCCGAATGCCAGGGGCACCTCCACCTTAAGGGCCTGGGCATAGACCACCAGGAAGAAGACCAGGAATGTGGCTATCACTGGGAGGAGTATGAGGAATGCCTGGAAGGGGTCTCCAAGGGTGGTTATGGCAGCGGGTATTGCGCCCACTGGAGGCGAGCCTGCAACCGGGAAGGTTCCTGTTGCTGTAAGGGGGTTGAACATCTTTGTCACTATCTGGCTTGAGACCCCTGCGACTATGAAGAGACCTACCCCTGAGCCGAAGCCCCATTTGGAAATCATCTCGTCCATGAAGATTATGAGCCATCCCCCTGCCGCTATCTGGAGAATGACAAGCCATACAACCCCTGCGCTCTGGGCTGGTATGGCGCCGAAGGAGACAAAGGCCCAGGCCTCTACTATGCAGAATATTATTGCCATGAGCTTCTGGGTCCCCTGGAACAGGGTTTTCCCTTTCTCTGTATTCAGGTCCCAGGGAATCAGTTTGGAGCCCACCATCAGCTGGAGGATTATTGCGGCTGTCACTATGGGCCCTATACCCAGGGTAACCAAAGAGCCGAACTTTGAACCCAGTATTATCTGGAGATACTGCAGGTATTCGTACTTGCCCTGGCTCACCCCATAGACCGTTATCTGGGACATTACAAAATAAAGGAACAGTATTATGCCTGTCCATTTCAGCTTTGCCCTGAAGGTGAGCCTCCTGATGGGGTTCGCAATGCCCGGGAGCTTTTCCAGGAGACCTATATAGATGTCTTCAAATGCCATAACTAACCAGCCGCCTCCCTCTCAATCCTTTCCGTTTCAGGGACAAGGAAGCCCGAGAAGTCGCAGTTCATGCAGTAATATTTGGGCTGTAGGCTGAAGGGGTCCAGGTACCTGACCCCGAGCCTTGTGCTCCTGCACTTCGGGCAGAACTTAACCCCGGTCTTTCTGAAAAGCATAGTTATTCACCTGTCTACTCCATTCCCGCAACTCCCCTGTATCCGCATTTGGTGCATGCATTTATTGTCCCCTTCAGGGCCCAGTCAGGCTTCATATAGGAACCGCACCTTGGACATTTCATATTAAGAATAATTTAGGGCTTTCTGGTTTAAAAATCATTTTCCGGACCGAAGCCCTGCTTCAGCAGATTCCGCATCGGAAGGAACAGGGGCTCCGGGAGCTTTCCCCATTCAAACCAGCCGATGTTTTTTGCCTTCCCGTTTTCCATTACCCTTGGCTCGCCTGATTCATAATCAGCAAGCATATGTATTGTTATGTAGTGTTTGCCCTCGTCCCTGAAGATATCATTTGTGACTGCCGCAAACCTTATGTTTTTTATCTCAATCCCGGCCTCTTCCCTGGTCTCCCTTCTTGCGCAGTCCTCGGGCCCTTCATTGAATCCCAGATGACCGCCAGGGGGGCACCATGTTCCCCTGCCATGGGAACCGGTTCTTTTCAGGAGCAAAAACCTTCCGTCCTTCACTATAAGTACGCCGATGCCTATCCTGGGAATTTTTTCCATAATGAGAATTTGATTCTGGATTTATATCTTTATGAGCTTTCCACCGGCCCTCTCAATCTTTTCCTTTGCAGAGGCTGAGAACATGTCCGCTTTTACGATTAGTTTCCGTGTCACCTGCCCCGCGCCCAGGAGCTTGTCATAGCCCAGCTCCTTCAGGTTTATCTCCTTGAGGCCCTTTTTCAGGGCGATTCTTTCCAGGTCCCTCAGGTTTATTGCCCTTACCCTGGCTTTTACCCTCTTGTCCCTGAGGGAATGGAAGCCTCTTTTGCCGAGCCTGTCCGGCTCGTTCTTGGCCACCCAGACCCTCTTGTGCTTTTTGGAGCCTGCATAACCCCTTCCCCCTCTTGAACCTGCTCCCCTGTGCTTCTTGGGGCTGCCCCAGCCATGGGTCCTGTGGCCCCTCTGCTTGACTACCTTCTTTCTTTTCATTTCCTCACCTAAATCATCCTCTCCAAAAGCTCGTTAATCTTCTCGCCCCTGCAGCCCAAATCCCCCCTCGGGAAGACCCTTCTAATGGATTTGAAGCCTCTGCTCGGGGGGGAGAGCCTGAACACGGGCTTCATCTTCAGCTCCTGTTTTTCCTCTATCTTCCTGGCCAGGACCTTTACGTCCTTCTTTTCTATCCTCCTGTTTCCAGGATTCCTTCCCCTCTTCAGGATGAGGGCCTCCAGGAGCTTTGGCTCTATCTCGCCCCAGGTTATGTAGTTGCCGGCCTTTCTCAGCATGCCTTCAAAATCCGGGGTCTTCGGGACTATAACGCAGTGATTGACCCTGTTGAGCCTGAGCATTTTAAGGGTGTCATTCACATTGGCCGGGACCCCCACTGAGCCCCTTATCCTGATAACCGCTAACATATCTCTCATTCTCCTGTTGGATTAAAGCTCTCCCTTCATCTCATTCAGCCTTTTCAGCGCATTAAATACGGCAAATGCCAGATTGCCCCTGGTTGATGTCTTGCCTGAGGTTTTTACCCAGATATCCCTTATGCCGGCGAGCCTTAGTATTTTTTTGCTCTCGTCATCCGCCACTATCCCTACCCCCTTGGGTGCGGGCATCAGGGTTACCTTTACAGAGCCATGGCTCCCCTTAACCTTGAACGGGATTGAGTGGCTTCCTCCGCAGCCGCACTCCCAGCTTCCGCAGCCCCTTTTTACCCTTATGACCGAGAGCTTGGACTGGCCCGTGGCCTTCTCTATGGCTGTCCTGTGCTCCCTGGAGCCTGCCTTCCCCACTCCCACTATGCCTTCCTCGTTTCCCACTATGATTATTGCACTTAATCTGAACCTCCTGCCTGACCTGTGCATCCTGGATGTCATCTTGGTGGCGGTTCTCCTGATTCCGCCGCCCTTCCCGGGGCTTCCCCCTATATAGATTATCTCCTCCTTCAGGTTGGGAATCAGGTTCTTCACTATCTCCGGCTCCAGGATTAGCTCGCCCTTCTCCAGGATTTCCTCAAGGCTCTTGTATTTACCCTTGACTACCTCCTGCCCCAGCTTTGTCTTGGGTATCCAGGGCTTCTCCTCTTCCTCCCTTCTGGGGCGCCTTCTTCCCCTGTTGTATCTTCCTTTTCTCATTGCTATCCCTTGTACCTTCTTCTTTTCTCTATCTTTCTGAACCTCTGCAGGACGGTTTCTGAATTAGAATAGTTTTCACAGTAGGCTTTTAATATCTTTTGCCATGCCTCCTTTAAATGTTTGAAATGCGTGCTCTTCAGGGCCTCATACAGGAGGAACAGGTCCACTGCATAGTCCTCGGGCCTCCTGGTGGATTTTCCCAAACCAAAGTCAATAATGTAAAGTTTTCCTTCCTTTAGAATCATGTTAGAAGTTGTTAAATCCCCGTGCATTATTCCTGCTGAATGGAGCCTGGCTGCTGCCTCGCCTATCAACTCATATATAATAAATCTCTTGCCTTTGGGGGAGGGGTTCAGGACATCCTTTATCCTTTCCCCGTCCAGGAATTCCATCACTATCTTATCCTCTTTAAGGGAGAGTATCCGGGGCGTGGAGACCCCTGCCCTCCTGGCCCTGTGGATGAAGTCCGCCTCCCTCCGGGTCCTGAGCTTCCTGATTTTGCTGTCCAACTGGGGGATGCGGTAGCCCTTCCTGATTCTGAACTTAACTAAAGCATCTTTGCCTTCATGCTTTTCCAGGGAAAGGATTGCTTCGGCCCCTTGGGCTATTAATTTACTCATAGTAAAGGGATGGAAAGGGGATTAATAAGCCTTTAGAATTAGCTCTGCTGCTCACTCTGGCTGGTGGTTTTAGGTGTCTGGTCATCTTTCACTTCCGGAGTTGTATCGCCTGGCTCGGGCTTTTCGTGCTTTTTCGTTGCTTTCAGTATGGCAGCTCCAAATTTATTGAATTTTGACTTATAGTCAAAAGCAGATACAGGATAAGTATAAAGGGCAGCTCCCGCAATTGCAAATTTACAGCTGCGGGGCCTTATCTTTTTTGCTCTCTTTCTTTCTTGGGAAAGGGGTGCAAACCAGTAAACATACCAGGGGCACTTGTCTATTATTTCAATTTCATAGTCTTTTACGGTTTCTTGCAGGGCATATTTCAAATCTGTATTCACTTCCGCAAGCAGCTTAGTTGATTCCCTTTTTGCATTCTCCATTATTTCACAATTCTTCAGAATTTCTCCAAAAATATCCTTGTTTTCATCATAAAGGTCTTCCACCGTATAATTCAAAATTATCTGGTTAGCGTGTAGTATGACCTGGGTTTGCTTTATGTTTGGAATGCCTTTTCTCAAAACCTTTACTGAATCTGTGTGTCCCAGTAAAGCATTTATCGTTCCTGCATCAGATATACAAACTGGACGAACCTTTTCCACATCAGGTAGCCTGAGTAAGTTGGAGACAGATTCCCTCAAATCTTCCAAGGCCTGCTCACCGCTGCTTTTCAGTGATGTTATTTTTGCAAGGTTGGCTCGCAGGTATGGATTGCCCTTGACAATTTTTTTGGCTACAGGTTTAAAACCATTTGGAGAAGTAACAGATTTATAAGCAGTATTAAAAACCTTGTCCATGTACTCCATAAGCTCTTGGACTCTTGGTATATTAAGGTTTCTATAAGTAGGTAAAGACCTTAAAGACCTTAATAAAGGAAGATAACCCCTTCCTATCCTTGCATTTTCTCTCATGCACTATTTTTGACCATAAGCTTTTTAAGCTTGGCTGTTCGCATTAAATCTCCCACATGTGGGAAAAGAATTTAAACCTGATGCCGCAATAATTAACCAGGTGGTTAAAACGGGAGTGAAACCTCTGTTTTCATTATCATTTGAGGTTGATGGGAAATATTCAAGGGAAGTAGTTGACAGGGTGTCATTGAGGGTTGTATACGAATCAGGGGGAGGGGATTCTGTACGAATTGAAGATATTAACGGTGGCTGTTTTGTAGAGCTTGGCAGCAATACAAGCGAAATGAACCTGAATGAAATGAAAAGCAAGTTTCTGAAAGGGCTTGAAGAAGAGTATCATTCAATGGCAGGGGTTTAAGGTTTTTAAACCCTAATGACAAATCTAATATTAGGAGGGAGATGTTTCATGGCTGAGAAAAAGCTTGTAGGGGAGATTACGCATTTCTTCACCAACATCAATGTGGCAGTGATAAAGCTGAAAGCCGGCCTGAAGGAGGGCGAGAAAATCTTAATAGAAGGGGCCACAACGAATCTTGAGCAGGAAGCAAAGAGCATGCAGATAGAGCACAAGAAAGTGAAGGCAGCCAAGAAGGGCCAGAGCATTGGCCTTAAGGTGAAGGACAGGGTCAGGGAAGGCGACAAGGTATACAGGGTTGAGGACAAATAAGCCCTTAGTGTAGTGGATAATTTACCATAAACCCTTAGTTTTTATATTGAAGAGTGTAATGAATTTTTCAAGATATTTTGAGAAAAAGCAATAGATTGCGGCGCTATTTTGTAAATAACTCCCGTTAAGTTGACAGTATATAAAAAGAGCCGAGTGGATTTTTCTTCCTGCTCGGCTCAATTCATCACTTTAGTTATCTTAAAGGATTTTACAGCCATCCATAAAGCAGCATCAATATCTCCTGGGTTCTCCTCATTTCCCTTAACAGATCAGTCAGCGATACCTGAATAGAATATGTTGGTTTAAATTCGTTATTGGTGAGTCTTCTCTGAAAAAATAAATTCGCAGCATCACCTTTAGCATCGACTTTGAATAGTATTCTGCCTTCGTCATGATCGTTCCCAAAAAATACAGCATGTGCGGAAAATTCCTTCACTACACCCGCCTTTGCCGCTGCTTCCAGTTTGTTTATAATCTCCGGAATCGAACGCAACCAGAATTGGGCGTGTTCAAATCTGTCAACTGTGAAGAAGCCCCTCAGGATCAAAGAGTTGCCTCTCAACAGGATGTCAATGCGGTCTGCAGTGTTTGTCGCCTCAACGCAGGTTAGTCTGAATTCTACGTCTGATGGCTGTTGATATTCCGTAACATGCTGTCCTGTGTAGAATGTGATGGTTCCTTTTCCATCCCCTGGGTTGAAGTCCGTAATCTCCAAAACAGCGAACTGGAATTTCCCAATTCCCCCTACTGTTCCTCCATAAAGCAGGATTCTGCTCTTGTCCAGATCCATAGGTCCGACATCAGTGATGCTAAAAAGTCCGGACAGTGTCTTGATGGAGTGAACCTTTGCCTTAAATTTAATGTTCCGTTTACTTCTACCAGGACTGAAGCAAACATCTAGCCTGGCAGCAGGACCCTGGAGCTTTTTTAAACGGCACTCCATAGATTCAATTGCCGCTAAGATGTCGCCGGTCCCTTTCTTGACCTGAAATGGGCCAACAACATTAATTCTGGTTTTGATTTCTTCTTGTATAGCTTCCATTGGAAAGCCCCTTTCTCGCCTAATTAATCAGCCGTTGCTTTCCTCAAACTTTTCAGTCTGAGAAGCGGTCATCCCATAAGGTCAGACGGGCTGCCTTGGTACAGGCATATACCAAGGGTTAGAACTTTCGAAAATTGTCATTTACATTGATTTTCACTTACACACTCTACACATCTGCGTAATAAACCACGCCCTTTATAACTTCTTTGCCACCGATGCTGACATGACTATAGCTTACCTTTGTCGCATCCCTGGAGGCCCCCAGCCCCATATTCCCCATCCTGATAGGTCTCTCGTTCTTCTTGGTTCTGCATTATCAGGCAAGACCTCTGCTTTGGGCCGCCGTGTTATTACTTCTACTTTAGAGGTGCTAAGTTTGCCGTCTATTTCTTTCATCCCGATAATCCAGCCATCATAACCATAAAGCATCAGAAAGCTTGACTGGCTAAGAGCATCTTTATCAGTGACTACTGCATAGATTGTGGCATTGCCGGTATGCTCATTACTGTGCAAAGCCATAATGATATCTTTGGCATCTGTGTTAATTGTTTCGAGCCTGACAAATATCATATCCGTTGCAGATTCAGCAGCCTTTGCGCATGCCTCGGATATATCCGTACATTTTGTCACTTTTTGACCTTTAGAATTTAATTTTCTTTCAAGAAGGGGAAATACATCCCCAACACCATCAATAATGATAATTGTGTTATTTTTATTACTTTCATTCATGATAGTCGCCTCGAAAATATTTTACTTGATAATCATTCTTCTACAGTGAAGAAGAATATCGCATACTCGGAACATACATTCTATACATTTATATGTTAAACTCACTCCCTTGAGAAGTGAGGCTGAGAAGAAGTTAATGTTTACCTATGGTTTCAAATTAAGCAAGATGAATGGAAGACCATATTTCTGCCACGAAAGACAAAAATCAGCATTCTGTTTTCAGGCGTGGTTTGCTGTTTTCGGCAGAGATTAGTCTACATTTGAGAATGCACCTTCATTGCCTTTTTTGCGCCTTTTTATGGGCCGAATCTGTGTACACAAGGTGCATTGTTTCGTATGTGAATCCTTTTGGATTATTTGTAACCAAATGATAACGGGGTATCATATGGTCAGGTGACGTGAGATGTTTGTTTTGAATAGATGAACATGAATACCGGGAGTTTTTCAGTTGAGTATATAATGGGGGTAAAATTTATAAGCCTATATTACTCTGAGAAAGTAACAATTCGGTAGGAGTTGGATTATCATTCGCTTTTTCCAAGATTTGCTGCAATTTTCGGATTCTCAAGATAGGATATAATATAGATTCGGTTATAGCCAGGCAACTTCCACTTCATCCGTCCTCTGCCTGGGGAGGATGTCCGCTTTTGCGGGATTTAGGGGTTTCCGTCCGCTTTTGCAGGCCAGGATTCCGGTCCAGGCAATATTCGCTCCGCAGTCGCCTGCGAATTCCCTGGGCACCGCTGCAAACTTTGCCTTTCTCTCCCTGCACATTATCCTGAGCATATCCTGGAGGCGGGAGTTGGCTGCAACGCCTCCGGTCAGTAAGACCTCTGATTTTCCTGTATGGGCTAAGGCCCTCTCGGTTACCTCGGTGAGCATTGCGAACAGGGTTTCCTGGAGTGAGAAGCAGAGGTCTTCAAGCTTCTCGCCCTTCTTGAACTTCTGGAGGGCGTCGGTTATTATCCCGGAGAAGGAGAGGTCCATGCCCTTTACCACATAGGGGAGCTCCAGGTAGCTGCCGCCCTTTGCAAGGTTCTCTATCCTGGGCCCTGCGGGGAATTCCATTCCTGTTTCCCTTCCGAACTTGTCCAGGGCGTTGCCGATTCCGATGTCCATGGTTTCCCCGAAGCACCGGTATCTGCCCTCTGTGAATCCCAATATTTGCGTGTTCGCCCCGCTGGTGAACGTAACTATTGGGTCCTTTGTTTTTGTGAACAATTTGCCTATCTCTATATGGGCTATCAGGTGATAAACCCCCATCAGGGGCTTGTTATATTTCAATGCCAGTTCCTTTGCGAGGTTTAATCCGACATGGAGACAGGGGGCCAAACCCGGGCCCTGGGAGAAGCTGACAATATCAATATCCTTTAACTGCAAACGGGCTTCCTTAAGGGCTTTTTTGAGAACTTCTTTTGCAACCTTTTTGTGGTGCTGGGCTGCCTTCATGGGCTCTATTCCCCAGCCCTGAGGGGGTTTGTACATGTCTGTTACATTGGCAAGGACCTTGCCCTTCTCGGTTATTATCCCTATGGAAAAGGAATGGGCCGTGGACTCCAGGCCGAGGGAAATCATAATGTTGCCTCCTTGCCATTGCTGTGGCAACAGCTGTTGAACCGGAAGGTTCAACATAATACTGCACCTTCTGGAATTAGTTCATAAGAGGGGTTTAAAAAACTTTGCAGTTATTATAAAATATGGGTATAGCTGTTGTTCATCATTACAGCAAAGAAAGTAACTGTTTAGAGGATACGCATGGAGCAATATTTAATATAAACCATACCGGGCAGGAGCATTGTGGTATTGTTACATTCGACGGAAATGATTTTTTACGGTCAACAACACACGGACTTGTAAGGGAGTTAAAACCTTCAGAAAAAGTATCAGGCTACTGTGGCGTAGGAAATGTTAGTAAATTCCTGGACCATCAGCCCCTTGTATTTTATTCCTCAAAATTGGGCAATTTTGCATTCACATTTGATGGCTTTATAGTGAACAGAGATGAGCTCAGAAATGAAATGGATGCCTTCTTGTCACTTTATGATGCAGAGCTTGCGGGCAGAATAATTTCCCAAGGCGATGATTTTGTAGATGGGATAAAAAAATTGGCAGATAAAATTAAAGGATATTTTTGCTTGGGCGTTGTGACCGAAAAAGGAGAATCCTATGCTGCCAGATGTCCGCTGGCAACACACTCGCTAATACTTGGCTCCGGCAAATTGGGAGAGGCTGTCATTACAGAATCAAGGGCATTCAGAAAGATAGGCATGAAAGTTAAAAGAGACCTTGACCCAGGAGAGATTATCAAAATTGATTCAAATGGAGCTTATAAAATTGACACTATAGAAGGAAAGGATAGAAAAATATGTTCCTTTTTATGGGGATATAAATCATGGGTTGATTCTGTAATAGAGGGTATTCCTGTAAGCAGGGTCAGGGAAAGGGTGGCAGCAAAAATTGCAGAAAGGGACAAAAAAGACCATCTTAAAGCCGATGTTGTTACTGCTATTGAAGATTCTGGAAAGGCCTATGGTGAGGGATATGCGGTGTGTTTTGGACTGCCTTATCTTAGTATGACAATCAAATACCCATATTTCGTTAGAAGCTATTCCAGACCGAAAGGAAAAAGGGGGGATGAAGCTAGTGGCAAACATTCAACTATTGATGATAGGGTTGAGGGTAAGGTTATAGTGGTTTGGGATGACTCTTTAAGGAGAGCCACTGTTAAAGAGGGTGGACCAATTCAATATTTGTGGGAAGCCGGAGCGAAAGAGATACATTTGAGATTTGGTTCTCCCCGAAACAAGTTTTATTGCAGATTAGACGAGATTGATGCACCCGATGAGACGCTGCCTGCAAACCGATACTCAACAGATGAAGAAATGGCTGAATTTTGGAGTGTAAACAGCGTCAAATTCCCAGAAGAGGACGAGTATGTAGATGCAATAATAGAGGGTAGCGTGCTTACCAGGGATGATTTGTGTCTTAGCTGCTACCATAGATGTGATTTCGGTTTTCTGGAATAAACCCTAAGAACCAGCTTTTTCTTCCCCTGGCTCGGCGGGCTTTTTCTGGATTTCAGTGTAGCCGCACTTGCCGCAGTATTTCCTGTTTTTATGAACTGATAGGAAGGCTCCGGGGCCGCACCTGGGGCAGAAGGGCTTCTTTCTCTTTACCTCAGAGCCTGAAACCTCGTACATCTCCCAGGCCTTCTTGGACTCATGTTTTCTCCCGGTCCTCTGCTTCTTCTCCCTTTTATGGACCTTTTTTTCCCTTTTGGCTGATGGCTTGCCTTCATCCGGCATGATTATCTTTCCTTTTTCTTAACCTTCTTTTGCCTTTTGGTTTTCCCTTTTTCCCTGAGCCCGGCTTCCTTAACCTTTGCAATGGAGTATCCCTTTGCCTTTTTACTTACTTCCATGGGCTTAAATAGGTATTTGATTAGAACGCCGAGGAATGTGCAGATATACACTGCCACCAGGATGATTATAAATATGAATATTATCAGAATTGCCTCCATTATGTAGGGGAAGATTCCTGTGAAAATCGGCAGGAGATAGGGTGTCAGGAGCCATGCTAGTACAAGGCTTACAATAATCACCGCAGCCCCTAATAGAAAGGAGCCTCCCAGACCGAGGAAGTATTTTTTGTCAGGCATAATTAGTCTTATTCTCTCCTATCTCCTTCCTGCGAGCACAGAGCCCAGGACCATGCCCGCGGCCATGCTCCTTCCGCCCCTGCCTGGGAGATACTCTGCAAGCTTTCCTGCCAGCTCGCTTATTGGGAGGCTCTGCACCCAGACCCTGCCGGAGCCCGAGCATGTGGCAAGGAATAGGCCTTCGCCTCCCCAGATTATATTCTTCACGCCCTTTACCCTTTCCACGTCATATTTAACAGAGGAATCAAACATTGCCAGGTTGCCTGTATCCACCCTTATCTTCTGGCCTGAACTGAGCTTTATCTCTGAGATTTCCCCGCCCACATTGAAGAAGGCCATGCCAGGACCCCTGAGCTTCATGAGGATAAGACCTTCTCCTCCCAGGAACCCTGCCCCTATTTTCCTTGTCCAGGTGGCGTCAAATTTTACAGAGCTCTCGGAGCAGAGAAAGGCGTCTTTCTGGGCGATTATCTCGTCCTTGGGCCCCAGCCGCATGGGGATTATCTTGCCCGGGAATTCAGAGCCGAACGAGACTGTTCCGTTTCCAGCAGCGCTTCTGAAATTGACAAGGAAAAAGCTCTCGCCGGCGAATTTCCTTTTTATGCCGGCCCATAATCCTCCTTTTGCCTCGGTCTTCATCTCCATGTTCTCGCTCATGAAGACCATTCTGCCTGACTCGGAAACAATGGTTTCCCCCTCTCCCAGCTCTATGTTCAGCATCTGCATTGTTGTGCCCTGGAGTGAATATTTCATGCCTTCTCCTCTTTGGGGGGGCCTTCCTTCTTTTCCTCAAGGGGTTTCTCTTCTTCGGTTGGCTTCTCTTCCCTTTTCTCTTCCGCAGGGGCTTCCTCTTTCTTTTCCCCTGCCGGTGCTTCCCCCTCCTTTGCTCCCTCAGGGGGCTTCTCTCCCTCCTTGGGGGCCTCGGGAGGGGCGGGGGCAGCAGCCTTCTTCCTGGGCGCCATCCTGCCCTTCATCTTCTCCAGCTTGTTTTTGGGAATCTCATCCTTCTTCTTGTAGGCCAGGACCCTGGCCTCTGAGATGTTCTTGCCAGGGACTGAGAATATCTTGTCAATTATAAGCAGGTCCTCCCTGGACTTCAGGGCCTTTGCAAGCTC
>JAUXAV010000214.1 GCA_030619735.1 Candidatus Aenigmatarchaeota archaeon
CGCTGATCAGGCGGTACTCACTCCCCCCGGGGGTGTTCTTGCTCCCCTTTGTAGTTATAATGCCTTAAATGTTATCTCTTTCCCTCCCTCCGCTTGCCTAGTACACAAGCAAGTCTTTTTCCAGGCTAACGCTCCAATCGCTTCCTCTTATTCCATCTTCACCCAGGTCATACTCCTTCACTAGCTCCTTATACTTCTTGCTTGCCTTGCCTGTGGTCGAAAAGACCTCAAGCCTATTGAAACAGCCCCTATAAACCACCACTACTGCAGCTACTTTCATAATTGCTCACTCCCTTCCTTTCTTCCCTGAGTAAATCCCTGATTACTTTTGCGCTGGGGACCTTTCCGGCCAGCCAGCATATAAACTTATACTCGTCTGCCCCTGCCATTATTCCCCACCTCCTCCACGTGCCGACAGGTTCTCCTGCCATTGCTCTTATAAATCCACGCCGGGCAGTTGCAACTCAAATTTCCCGCCTCATCCTTCTTGACCTCATACATTCTTCCTGGCCTCGACCTGCTCTCGAAGGTCGCCACCAATATATAGACTTTCTTTGCCATCTCTTTATCCCCCTTTAGTCTTTCATCACCCTGCTGAGAGGACAGGGCTTGAAGAATTTGTCCCTCTCCACCGGCAGGCCTATACCTCCCCTGACCTCTTTCAGCTCACTGAGAGAGAAGGTCCCCAGCTCGTTCTCCAGCCCCTTCACATAGCCAAAGAAGGTATCTTCCCCGGAAAACTCGATCCCAAACCACGTCCACTGTGCATCAGGCGTGAAAAATTTCACCTGGACAATGGGATCGCTTTGCTCGCTAGTCTCTCCGAGCTTAGGCAGCCTCTTCAGGATTTCCTTCGTGAGTAGCTTCATGATTGCTCACCCCCCTTTAATTAAAACTTAGGCACTAGCCCCAGCTTCCGGCTTGCTCTTCTCATCCCTGCAAGATTCACAGCTTTGAAGATTGCCAAGCACTCCTTCGCTAGAGCGTCAATGTTGCGCCAGTCCCCTGTTATCTTTCCCAGCGTTCTGCAACCGGATACGATATTTCCCGCCTCATAGGCATAGTATTCGGCCACATTCCCGATAGTGACGATATGCTCATCTACGCCTTCCCAGCCGCCATCCACCTTGATTATGATCTTCTCCCTGGTGGCACGCCTGAGATACTCCGGCGGGCCGTCATAATACAGGTCATACACCTTCGGATTGAGATATCTTGCTTTCATCCCCTTACCCCCTTTTTATCTTGTCATAAAAAATCCAAAGTATATGTCGCCTATACCAGCGCTTTACCCTGCGGTACAAGTCCGGGTCCTTCCCATCCCTCTGCCAAAGCTCAACGCACTTGCCACGCTCAATGATAGACTGATCTTTGCCAGGCACTACCTCTGTGCCATCCGCCTTGATAATTTTGGTTATCATCCCCTTAGCCCCTTTCATTCAGGCTTTAACTGCTTCTGGCTGTACTGTGATTTCCTCTGAGAAGTCTTGCTCAAACTCTCCATTCCTGACCAATAGTTCAGCTTCCTCCCGATTCTTTGCGTGAACGAATGTATATCGTCGCTCTTCCCAGACAACCTTGAACTTTGTTTCCAAGATGTCCTCTAGTGCCATGATTATCACCCCCTTTCCTCCGCTTGACTATAATAATCGCCTTGAGGAGTTATAATTAGATTGTCCAATACTTCGATCCCGATAATTTTACCCGCCTCATTCAACCGCTTCCATATCTCCTGATCCTCCGCTGAAGGCTGGCTATACCCTGACGGGTGGTTGTGGACGGTGATTATCGCCTCCGCACTATTCAGGATCGCCTTCTTGAAAACCTCCCTGGGGTGGACGACTGTGGAGTTCACTATCCCCAGGCTGACCAGTTCCTTCTCGATGACCTGCTTCTGTGCGTTCAGATGCAATACCCAGAAGGCTTCCCTGTCAATCTTGCCTTCTTCCCTCATCAG
>JAUXAV010000013.1 GCA_030619735.1 Candidatus Aenigmatarchaeota archaeon
AATGGCTTCCAATTGACAGTGATAGCCAAGCCAGGAAATGATGGCACCATCTACATAGGTAATTCAAAGGAAAATGCCGAGAACGCAGATATTATGTTTGATGGGCTATCACCTGGGCTGGCCGTAAGCCTTAAAGTTACTAATGTCAACCTGGTTTGGGTTAATAGCTCAGATGACGGTGACGGCGTTAGTTATATTGTGGAGCAGTAAATGACAGGGAGTGGAACACTCGCAGACCCTTATATAATCTGGGATGTCAATGACCTTCAGGCAATGGAGAATGACCTGACGGCTTACTATGAGCTGGGTCAGGACATTGATGCGTCGGCTACTGTTGGTTGGAATGCTGGGTTAGGTTTTTTAACTTTAGGTGGGTGGGCAGGAATTCCTTTTACAGGGCAGTTGGATGGCAAGTGGCATAAGGTAACTGGTTTATACTTCAATGTCCTCGGTTTCCCCAGATACGCTGGTTTATTCTATGAAATTTCTGCTGGGAGCACAGTTCAAAATCTTAGTTTAGAAGATGTAAATATCGCTGGCTCAAGTAACTCTTGTGGTGCTTTTGGTAAGAAGAATGATGGCACGCTAGAAAAGTGTTATGCAACTGGAGAAATAGTCGCTGATACTGCTGAATGTGGTGGACTCATTCAAGAAAATTCTGGCATTATTAGAAAATGCTATTCTGAAGTAAATGTTGATAACTACGCTGGTGGTGTGCACGGTCATGGTGGTGATGCTGGAGGTTTGGTTTGTGATAACAGTGGGGATATTATTGATTGCTATGCGAGAGGTAGCGTAAGAGCCTACGGCTATGCTGGTGGATTGGTTAATATGTCTTCTGGCACTATTAGTAAGTGTTATTCAACTGGTGCCGTGTTTGGTGACGATGGGGCAGGTGGTTTAGTTGAATCGGGTAATACCACTACCAACAGCTTCTGGGATACCGAAACATCAGGACAAGCTGCAAGTGATGGTGGCACTGGCAAAACCACAGCCGAAATGAAAACGGCGCCCACTTTTATCAGCGCCGGCTGGAGCTTTGGAACAATTTGGGGGATGACTAGTGCTTGTAATGATGGCTATGCTTGTTTATTGGATGTAACTCCCAGTTGTGCTTATACCCTGTGGAAGGGCAACATAGTAATTGACCAGCTAATCTACCAGCACGCCGAGAGGATGAGAAGGTAAATTCTATGGTAAAAGGGTAAGTAATGGGGGTTCGTAAACCTGAAGGTCTACAAGTTCAGGGTCAAAAACCTGTATAAGGCCGATGAGCAACTGTTGGATATTGAGACAGGAGAACCAATAGGTTAGTAAATGGATAATAAGTCTAATAATGAATCTAAGGGAGCAGGGCTATTTATATTTCTAGCTATCCTTGGTATTGGTGCTGCCGTGCTTTTAACCAGGCGAGGAGGAAATAAAAACGAATCACCTTCTTACCAGCATAGCTACGCCGAGCCTGCTGTCGGGGGGTGGGTAAGAGTCCATCCTAGCCATCTGTCTATTACTCCATCTATCGCTCCTTCTACCACACTGTATGAAAACAAGGAGGAATGGGAGCTTGTGCGTGGCCCTGACAGGCTGATTGAGAAAATAGTGATACACAGGATGGTAACTCAAAATGGTTAATGATAAGGTTGTTGTCTATAAACGGGGTGAGGTTGAAACTAGAATTGACCCCAAGGTGCTAGAGCTAATCCTGCTTGATGACCTACAGGTTGGTATAAGCAAACTAAATAGGCACCTAGAAAAGGCCGAATTTGAGGGCAAGCTAATCCCAAGGACTCTTCCGGTTACTGATAAGTTACAACAGGTAGTAGTAGTGGATGAATATCCATTTGTCCCCTGGATATGTGCCTACTTTATTAACGATGGCCCGGATACAGCCAGGTTAGCAATAAATTATCGTAATGACCTATTTGAGTTGAAGATGAATGAGACAGTAACCATTAACCACGCCAATGCCGATGAAAGAATAAGGATAATCTACCATATATGCGACCCAGGTGAAACCGCCTCAGTAAGAGTGAAAGGACAGTATTGATGTCTGTCACTGGCACTGTTCCAACAAAGGTTCCAACCAAGCTATCAGAGCTTGAGCTGGATGCTGGTGGTATGAAGATAGATAACCTTGGCATTGGCGATACTCCTGATGATGCAATGCGAAGGGATGAAAAAACTGGGGATTATGAGGTCTTTGGCCTTCTGGCTGTAGGGCTTGCTGCAAATAGACCTGCTCCTGGTATAGTAGACCGCTTCTACTTCTCTACTGATACCCTGGTGTTGGAGCGTGATACTGGAATAGCCTGGGTTGAAGTAGTAAGAGGAGAAACAGCGACTCGTCTTGTTCAACTAGCTGAGAAGACTCACGGCTCATTAACAGGCATCGCTGCCTCTGACCACCATGTTAAGACTACCCTCTTTACCGTTTTAACCGATAGATGGACACTGGCACAGGCTCATCGTGGTGCTCTTGATAAGATTATGGTGTTCAAAGGGCCTGCGGCTGACCCGGTGGAAGAGGATAAGCCTGCTCCTGGTGGCGATGTTTTCCTTACTATTGCTGCCGCTAATACTCCAGCCACTCTTAAAGACAGGGCTGATTATATCTGTGATGGCACTGCCACCACTGGTGGCGACCAGGTTGAGATAAACGATGCTCTTGCTGCCGCCGATGTTGTTATCTTAGGCCCTGGAACTTACTGGATAGATGCCTCTATAGTAATGGCAACAGGTAAGAGCCTAATTGGTGGAGGCTCTGGCTGTG
The DNA here is from genome assembly GCA_030619735.1 of Candidatus Aenigmatarchaeota archaeon. Lineage (GTDB taxonomy): Archaea > Aenigmatarchaeota > Aenigmatarchaeia > QMZP01 > JAUXAV01 > JAUXAV01. The sequence goes on from JAUXAV010000013.1 coordinate 2,771, forward strand.
TTATAAAGTTGAAGAACGCCATAGATGCCAATGTTAATATGGTAGAGAACTCCGACACCACCGGTGGCAATGACCACATAACTATTAAGAATTTAATGTTAGATGGAAATAAGGCCAATCAGGCTGCTGGATGGCAGTATGCTATTTATTTTAAGAAGGTTGGCTCTGGAACGGGGGCATCTGCTCTATTAGGTTGTAAGATAGAAGGCTGCTCTGTTGAGAACCTTCGCACTAATGGTATTGAGCTTGACACTGTTTATAATAGCAGTTTTGCCAACAATACTATCCGAGGAATAAGTGGTCATGGTATTCATTTAATTAAATGTAGGTATAATACCATTATTGGTAATACCGTTCAGGGATGCATTGGTGATGGTATCTATCTATATCAATCGTGGTTTAATACTGTTACAGGTAATGTTTGTGAGGGAAATAGCTATGGCATTACCGTGTATATGTCTCACGGTAATACTGTTTCTGGCAATAACTGCTGTAATAACTCCGCAAATGGCATCTATTTATATACCGCTCAGGATAATACTGTTTCAGGCAATAATTGTCGGGGAAACACCTCTAATGGTATCTATTTGACTTTATCCACCAGGAATACCGTTTCTGGTAATAAATGTGCTGAAAATGGTCGTGGCATTACCCTGGACAATAATAGCCACTATAATACCATTTCAGGCAATAATTGCCATCGTAATAGCTATCAGGGAATTACCTTAACTGCTTCCAACTTTAATAATATTGCTGCGAATACCGTTTACGCAAATAGTCGTGAGGGTATTTACCTATTCTCATGCTATAACAATAATATTGTAGGTAATAGCTGTTTGGAGAACTCAAATTATAATCACAATACCTATGACAATATTTCCCTCGCTTACTACTGTGATTATAACCTTATCGTAGGCAATATTTGCAGGCAAGGGGAAACTGCCAATAGACCAAGATATGGTATTAACATTGGTAGTGATACTTGCGATAGGAACTGTTTAATAGGTAACGACCTCTATGATAGTGGAGCTACAGGCGACTTAAATGATGTTCCTACCACCAACCCTACTCTCAAACATGACAATAGGAATCTGGCAGGAACTGGATGGCTGGCGGAGGTATGACAATAGTCTTTTGCCCTAAATGCCACTTAGAGGTATGCGGAGTGGTGAAGGCAAATGGGCAAACAAGGATAATGCAGGGAGGGAAAACCCTGATAACAACAACCGATTCCAAGATGGAGGGGTTAAGGGTCTCTTGTCCTGTTGGACATAGTGTGTTAATAGATAAGTATTTAGGAGGTTGAAATGGCAAAGCAAACAGCCGAGATAGTTCCGGGTGAGGTTTCTCAAGAGCAGTGGGATGAGAGGTTTGGTAAGACTAAAAAGAAGCTGAGTGAAATGGGTGGTGGCCAAACAACAGATGACCTACCTGAAGGAAAGGTTAACAAGTATTCTAAGAAAAAAGAGGAAGATATAAGGTGATTTCCCTACACATGATTGGTGACAGAGTAGTTTTCTACCCATATAAGATTGATTGCAAGGTGCCAGAGCTACCAGGAGAACTGCCTGAGGGAGTAATGATTGAGAGCACCGATTGGGAGAAGTTTAATGCCAGACTTGGGAGATACAGGGTTGAGCCTGACGGACTTTATGCTGATAGCACCGAGGAGCTTGCTGATATAGAGGCAGGGCTAAAGGAATTGGGTATCATCTACACCGTGACCGACATCAGACCAACACCCAAGCAGATAGCAAAAGCGAAAAAGGTGGAGGGTAAGACTGGCTCACCTAAAGAAGTTCTTGATTATATCCTAAGCGGTATAGTGCCAGAGAGATTAGCCCAACAAGGAGAGATAGCTGACCTCAAAACAAGGGTAGAAAAGCTGGAGGCGAGAATATAGGCGGGATGCCACCGCTCACCCCCTTCTACTCTTTAGCTCAGGTATCCACCTACCCCACTTGCTACTGAAGTAACATCGCTTACCCTTTCGCCAGTGGCAGGATGGATAGCACCACTCCTGCCCGGTGGGGCACTTGGCTACTCTCACGCCCTTACCACCCCACCTACGAGTCATAGCTCACCCCTTCTTTTTAGGCTTGCTTACATACCTGGAAACAAGACCTATACGAATTGACTTACCACCATACTTTTCTACTAGTGCCATAGCTTCACCCCCTTTCAGTTTTATCCCGCTTCCGCTGCTCTAGCCAGGCATCAACAAAGCCCACTATGAGACTAAGCACCACTATCATGAAGATAGCCCCGATAACCCCCCAGGTCATAGCCATTCCTCTCTGCCCTCTTTCTACCTCTTTGGTTGGTATATTACATCTAGTCTGTAAACGAATCGTCTATGGACTTATATTATACATTAACCTAATATTGTGTCAAGAGCTTGATTTAGATAGAAAAATAATGGGAACTCGGAAGCGATTTGGGCAAAGAGTTAGGGAACTACGATTGGCCAGGGGCTGGTCTCAAGAAGAACTAGCATTTAGGGCAGGTATTCATTGGACATACCTCAGTGGCATTGAGAGAGGGATACGCAATCCAACATTAGAGAATGTCACCAAAATAGCCGACGCCTTAGGCGTCAGCTTGTCGGAATTATTCTCTTTTGGTGAGCGGAGCTAGATGGTAGTTTATCTTTTAGCTAACTCATCTATGAGTTGTGCTGCTTGCTCAGGCCGATGCCCATTGCCACCAAGAGCATGGCTTAGCTGCTGTGCCATTTGCCCCAGAGCAATTAGCCTATCTAATAGCTCAGTTAGTAGCTCGGCAGGGTCATGTGATACTATATCACTACTAGATTGGGCAAAATACTGAGTTTTGCCCAATTCAGTCTGCTTAGACAGCACCCTCAACGGATTATACTTCTCCTCTTTTGCCCTTAGCTCATCAAGATTTAGTGCCGAATATCTGTCTGTCATTGAGGTATCAGTATGGCGTAGCAGCCGACGACTAGAGAAGGAATCAAGGCCAGCGATATTTGTTATTACCCCTCTTGAGTGGCGTAGGGTATGCGGAGATGACCTAACCCCCCTAATACCAGCCCTTTGGAATAACTGCTTAATAATAATTTGTATCATACTGGCAGCAAGCGGTTGACCATTGCGCCCGCTAAAGACATACGCTTGTGGTTGCTTGCCCTCAGTAAGTTTAAGTAACGCCTCCCTTATTTCAGATATTAGTGGCATTGGCTCGTCTCTTTCTTTACCGTGAATTTGGATAATGTCCTCACCAATGTCAGCTACTCGTAGTCGGCGGGCCTCAGACAGGCGTAACCCTAAACCGAGGAAGCAATAAACCAGACCTCGCTCCCTATCGTTTTGGATAGCGTCAATTAGTGCCCGGGCTTGCGTAGTATTCAGATGTTCTGGTGGTTTAGCTTTGCCCCCTGGCTTCTCCACTTTAGTCATCGGGTTGGGTAGGCCCAGCCGCTTACTACTAAATTGATACAGTAAAACAAGGACTCTGTAAACATTCTTGGCGGTAGTGTTTTCATTCCCATAACGGGCTAGATACTCCTCTATTGGCTCAGGGTCAGTAGGCAAGGTAGGATAATGGCGAGCAAATGTCCGCAGAGTCTCCCCATAGCTTCTAACAGAAGTTTCCTTAACTCGGATACGCTTAGAGGCTAGGAATTTATCAATAACCTCGGCCGTGCTTACTGACGCTTTTGGCTGGTCAATTGGAACTTCCCCATCATCCTCAATACCTAGGTCTCTGTTTACCTGCCTCATTTCTTCGTCATACTGGTCAGCCAGCTCCCTCAGGGCCTGTCTTGTTTCTGGACTCCATTTGCAAAAGTCCTCTTTGTTGTCTATTAGCTGGTCAAGTTCAGGTTTTTTCATTGTTTACCCCCCTCTTTATAATATGGGCATCTACCATCGTCATCGGGTATTGTATCACACCCAAGATAGTTGTAAAACTCTACCGAGTCCAGCATCATCTTGACCGGGCACTCGGCTATTATACCACTCTCAATCAGTATATAGTCGCCTTCCCAATGGCAATGCCCCTTAACACATACCCAAGCATGGATACCTCTTAATGCTTCTAGGTATTCTTTTTCTTTTAGCACAGTCCAACCCCTATCCTCACTAGGCTCATATTCTTTTTCTTCCCAAATCAAAGTTAGCTCCTTAATACCGTGTTTCCCCATTATGCTTACATTTTCAGGTCCAAATTTAGCCTCAAGTTTGGCCAGTTCCTGGTCAAACTCCTCTTGCTCAAGTCTTTCCTGTTCGTTGGTCATCTCTTTTGCCCCTTATTACCCACATATAGAAGCAGATGCCAAATACAAGAAAAAATGCCAATGGCATCAGCCATTCATTATATGGGTCTAGTGCAGATATGTTTATCACTATGGCAGCCGCAACTAACCCAGCAGCAATTGAAAAGAAAGTATTGGATACCCTGGTTCTCAAGTTACCCCCCTTTGATGGTGTGCTTATCCAAAAAGGCAACCAGGTCGCTCTTGCGATAGCGGACATAACCTGCCCCCCTCTTAATAACGGTTAGCTCACCAGCTTTGGTAAGCCGCCATAAAGCTGTATTACTCACTCTTAGGAACTTGACTGCTTCCGCTCTGGTTAATAATTCCTCATTCATTTTGTTACCCTTCATTCCCGACTCGTTTTCCAATCTCTCTACATATAGCCCTTAGGCGTTTATCATCCTTACTACCACTGTAATCACCCAAGAAACTCCCTAGCTTATTCTGTAGCCGATTTCGTTGGGTGAGCAAGGAGCGATTACTCATACGCCTAACTGCTGTTAGTCCCATGTTGTTTGCCCCCTCCCTTTATATTGGGGGTATAAGCATAAAAAAATCTACCAATACTTATATCCCCCTAAAATTGATAACCGAATACAATTGATACCGAGACGCCTGATTTTTGCTAGGCTTCCGCTCTAGCTGATTCTAGCTCATTTACGGCGTCTTTAACAAGTTTCTCTGTGCCATCGTTAAAGACTAATGTAACCTCTTCACTGTGGTATTTAACCACAATATCGGACCACGATATGCCCTTTCCACTAATGTCCCAGCACCGGTCGGACTCTGGCTTACCGTCGGGTTGCTTTAGCGCCATAATTAGCCCTCTTGGTGACTCATGCTTATTGCCATCTTTATCCCTGAAGTAGGCAAGCCCGTCGCCGTGTGCAACGATGATTTTATTTACGGTCACTTTACCACCGTTGGAATCGGGTGTCGCCCGCTTAACGCTACCCCTAGTCTTGGTAGTAGTAATAGCATAGGTAACAGTGTAGTTAGCGCCAACAATATCAGGGGCTAGAGTGAGCTTGGGCAACCTCTGCCAGCCAAGAGCTTGGGCCACCTCTTTGGCAACTTTCGCTATCTTGGCAAACTGCTTCTGCTCAGCTTCCTCTTTAAGCACTTTTTGGCGGGCCTCTACTTCGGAACTTTTTGCCGATAGCTCAAGGGCCAATGCGTCTAAGTCGTCAGCCGATAGCTTATCAACTGGTTTACCAACTAAACTTGTGTCTGTCTTTTGCTTTGGTTGTTCGGCCAATTTATTCTCCTCAAGTTTATTGGCGTCTCGGTATTCAATTGTGAAGGTGCTTCTAAAGCTCAGCGTCTTGCTAACGCCGAGCTTTAGTCTACTTCCATTATAGCACTTTTCCAAGCAATGTCAAGCGATTTCAACTAAAATCAAGACTTTATTTTTAGCTTCAATGCCCTTGACGCTTTTGCCCGGCGTCACAGAATCAATTTTTAGACGCTTAAAATCTCTTTTGAGTAGGTCTACTACTTAGAAAGCTAGATTTCGCTCTCAGAAGCTCTCAGAGCATTTTAGCTATGGTTTGGTAAGTTGGTAAGCCTAGATATTAAGAGTGTTTCTCCAAACTTCTCCTCAGGTGTCTCAACCGATGGGCCTGCTTTATATTTAGGTCTCTATACTGAATATAAACCCTCTCCACAAATTCATAGGCTTGTGCCCAACTAGAACTGGTTTTAGCCTTCCTCTCCAGGGTATCCAGATGCTCTTGCCGGAAGCCACAGGAGATAAGTCTTGGGTTAAGTTTAATCATTTTACCAAACCATCAAAAATTTTTTTGAAAAATTTTTAACCTAACCAGATTTGGCCAGCTTCGGTATGTCTTTTACTGACTCTAAAAGACAAGCTGGCCTAGCTTGATACACTAATACACTGGCTAATTTTTTTTGGAAAAAATTTCTTAATTTTTTTAAGGTTTTAGCCAAGAGTGTTGAGTCGTCTCAACACTTCATACCCACTGGCTACCCTCCCACCTGCGAGGAGGTAGCTTCCTAAATATAAGCAAGTCTCGCACCAAATTAAGCATCCCACCGTTTTGCTTGGCTAACTCTATATCCCATCCAGAATATACATCTGAACTCTGAGGGCAATTTATCCTATTAGCAAGTCTGAAGCCGGCACCGGCAAAAAAAACGATAGCCCCTACTGTTAGGTCTATATGGCCATTAAGAGAGGCAAAATCTGTCTGGTAATTTTGCATTAGAAAAGTGGTAAAACCTCCATTCTTTACTGTCTTATAGCAATCTTTGGCTAGTTGAATAACAAACAGATTAAACTCATCAATCTCTAGGGCTGATACCGATTGCTCCCCATATAAAGGCCTATTGATTTTGTAGTAAGGTGGGTCAAGGAAAATAAGGTCACAATTTTCACATTCATTGGGGAAACCTTTGGTTATATCATTATATTTGATACCCTTTTCCTTTAGTGGGTTTATGTCGTAGGCAACACAGCGCCTATTTAATTTCTTGCAGGCGTCAATTGTGCTTCCCCCACCAGCCATAGGGTCAACCACTAGGTCTCCCTCTTTGGTGTAATAATGAATGACATTCAAAGCTATCTGCCCAGGGATATTACCCGGCCATTCTTCACCAAGGTTTGGGTCTCTAAAAGCAAAGTTCCACACATCGTAAACCCTAAGCCAGTTATCACTTGTGGTGAGTTGTCGTGGTTTGTTACCCCAAGGGTCAAGGTGGCTTGTAGCTAAATTTTGCGTCAACGCAAGATTTGAATACAAGCTATAGATTCTTTGTCGCTGGGCAGCCAGAACCTGTTTATGCTCTATTCTTAAATTATTTTGCTTTGCATACAACCTAGCCATGTTCATTAGCCTGCTTGTCGTAGAAAAGCTCCATCCCAATTTACCCTTAACCCAATCACCCCAGTCGCCATGTTTTAGGTTACTCTTAACCCACATAAGCTCAATACCACAGGCTATCATTCCCGCTACCGTCCACTTAGTATAGTCTTTTACTCGCTTTGTGGATTCGTCAAGGCTAAAAGATTGATTTGTCAAGGTTGTTAATGAGGTTGATATATTGTTGTTCACCATAAACTACCTCCTATCTATTTTCCACCTTTTGATACACCGATGCAAACCCTAATTCTATCCCAGCCTCCCCATATATGAGCGGCGCATAATCGCTGTATTGCAGGCTATGTGGTATAGTTATACCTCGTATATAATTACCATACCGCCAGGTTGTATTCCATAACTATGCAGTAATACACCGATAGTGCCACCTAGTCTTATATCTATAATGTCAACCTGCCTTACCCTCCCCCCCATACACTCGTTTTAGCATACCCACTATGGCGTCTATCTGCTCTCTCAACCGGGCATTCTCCTTCTCTAGAGTATTATGAGGTATCTCTAATGCTTCCATAAGGTCATCTCTTAACTTCTGCTTGACACTCTCAAGACGGTCAAGGTTGGGCGGTGGTTGCCCCCCAACTTCTGCCAGAAGCATCTCCATATTTATACTATCGGCCAAACGGTATAGTGCCCCCACTGTCTTGGTATTCATTTGTCCCTTGAGCAATTCTTTAACACCCTCATAGCACTCCGCCATCTCCTGAAGTTGGGAGGCAGCCTGTCTCTCACTCTCTAGGCTCTCCATCTTGTGGCGGGCTTCACCTTCTAGGTTATCTTTCTTGGCCTTTAATGCTTTAATCTCCTGCTCTCTTGATGAAAGTTCGGTTTTAAGTTGGGAAACTGTATTCTCTAGTCCAGTAGCATATTCCTCAATAAGGTTAATCAGAGACATGACCTCACGGGCCTCTGGGATGAGTTTTCGGTAGAGTAATGTAGGCTGCCTTTCATCCATACCGATTTCCCGCATAAACCCCGTTACCCTAAAGTCGGCAACATCACCGATTTTAGCCAGAGCTTCCAATACCTTAAATTCTTCTTCTGCTTCTGGTGTCCTGGGTTCAGTCATCAGGCCCTCCTACTCGTTTATCGGGCAACCTTGGTTTAGTGCCTATGTATCCCTCACCTCTTAGCCTTCTTCTTACTTGACGCCTGTGCTCCTCGGACTTCAGGTGCTTCTCCATATCAACAACACTATGACGGCAAATCTTACAGAACTCCTTATATACCATTAACCTCTCCTGAGATTAAGTTCTTAACATAGTCTATCCCCTGGTTATTAGCCAAATCGGTTATATCCTTCCCAAGACTAGCATCCCAAGTCATAATGCTGGCCCGGTCGCCGAGCATATCAGCTATTCTATGGGCTTCTTTTTGCCCTGCATTATCAATATCAAAGGCTACTAAAATCCTGGAAGCCAGGGAAAAAGATGGGACAAACTCAGGCCTAAATGCCCCAACGCCATTGGTAAATGACACCGAGTTTATTCCCTCACACCATAACCTAAGGCAGTCAAGCTCTCCCTCGCATAAAACCACAAGCCCATTGTTTATCCGCATATAATCTCTGGTAAGGGCCTTACTGTTATACAAAAATGCTCTGTTTCTGGTTTTAATCCCCCAATACTTACTACCAGTTTGGGTTATGGTATCGTCTCTGCGGTATCGCATGGTTAATAGTTGCCAGGCACTATTCCACACAGGTATGGTAAAAGCGTTATTCAGATAGCCAAGAAGCTCACTATCTATCACCTGGTCGGTTAGCCCTCTACCGGTAAACCAGGCCCTTTTCTCGCCAAGGTGGTCGTGACAGTATTTGGCAAAGGATATGTCCAGTGGTTTGATAGATAAGTCTTGTTCATCGGCTATTCGGGAGTTGGGGGTTCGTAAGGGGGAAGAGGGTAATGAGATAAGCCCAACATACTTGCTATTGGCAAGCTCAACCACACTTCTAAAATCAGAGGCTATATCAAGGCCATTCTCCTCGGCTATCCATTCCAATATTGATACCCTTTTATAGCAACCATAACAATAGGCGTGGTCATGGTAAATCGCAAGGCTTGGGGTGGTATCATTATGCCAAGGACACATAATTTTCACAGGGTTATTACCACGAAAGCTCTTACCAGGTGCCATAAGCTCCCTGAGGTCTATTTTGCTAACTACATCTCTATAACCAATCATTTACTCACCTAACTTATCATTTTACTTAACATAATGAACAGAGGACGGGCAGACCCCGTTCCGCCAGTCTCAAAAGAACGGGATAAATCCCTCCTCTTGTATATATAATACACATGAATAACTTATATGTCCCTTATGGAGGAGACTTACCCGTTTTTCCAGTCTCAAACGGACGGGTAATGCCCGTCCTCTTTGTAGTAGCTCTTTGTAGTAGCTCTTTGGTAGTATGTAGTAACTCATTATTTCACCCTTCTAAAACCAACCTGGTGCCACTCCTTCCGTTCTCTTGGTGAGTAACTTTCCCTTCATTATCTTTTCCGCTTCGGCACTCAACTTGATACCTGTATAAATCCAAGTCTTTTTACCTTCTATTGTAGGGTGTCTTTCACCAACCCCCGCTATTCTTTTTATCTCTTTGCCAAACTGAGTTTGGAATGGAGGTTCAGCATCGTTGATTTCACAGAACATTTTATAGGCTTTATAAAGTTCTACCTTAGGAATTTCGTCACTGACACCGGTCTCGCAATATTCGGTAATAAAGGCCTTAACAGGGTCAGAGACAAAGGTATATTCATCGGCTCGCTCCTCCATCGTTCCCACATTGGTAAAATTGCCAAAATTGCCATTAGGTAACATTATTGTATGTAACCCATCTTCTAAAGCCATATTTAATAACCCACTAAGCTCCTCGGGTAATGCCAACTCATCTCCAAGAATATCCTTTTTCTCAGTTGGCTTACCCTCAAACGCATTAGGCATTTTTATAGGAACTATCCTTCTCCAGATTGCAAGTGTATCATCGGATAACTTTGGTGGCTTGTTGCTGGAGAAGGCTAATCTTGCTATATTAAAGAACCTAACTGGGTCTTTGAATTTTACATTGGCAGTTATGAGGTCTCTGCCCGATAGCTGTTTAAGCAGCCCTGTGTCACCAAACCATTCTTGGGTGAGGTCACCTTGTGTATTTAGCAATTTACCTATTAAATCTGAGGCAGCAAATTCGTTATATTGAAGGGCGTGTAATGATGTTGAGGCCCAGTTACCCTTACCAATGTAATTTCCCATCAAATTTAGTAGGGTTGTCTTTCCGCTACCCGCTGGGCCATATAATATCAAAACAATAGGTATTGAATAATCAGGAAGTAGAAGGTAACCAAAATACTCCAGTATGGTCTGAATGTTTTTTGGGGGTAATACCTCGGATAGAAACTTCTCAATTTTAGGACACCTAGCCCCTGGGTCATAAATAAGGGGTATTCGGATTGTGGACAAGAAATTAGGCGAGTGCGAGTATAACTTCAGTGTCCTGACATCAAGTAGGCCGTTCTCTAGGTTAATGATATATTTCTCGGTATTAAACTTTTCCCTATCAACAAAGGTTGACCGAGCTATGTGGCCCTTAACCTCATTCACAATGTGGGTGGTCAGTAAGTGTGCTGAGGGTGTTGGGACTCTTTTCTCACATTCTTCCCTGATTATATTCTCCCCATCGTGGTTATATACTCCATCTTGATATACAAAAATATCATCATTACCTTTTGTGCCAGGAATGGTTTGGAATGTAAATTCCGCCGTGAGGTCGTTTACCAGAGCATCTATATCAACCGATTCTGATACCTTACCTTTCTTACCCACTTTCTTAATGACATAGCTTTTTGGGGAGGCTTTATTAAGTTCACGAAGCCTAGTGATATATGGCTCACAATCAATAGGAGCCGGCAGTGCGGTTGCAACTTCCCGAACTAGCCAACTTTCTACCCCAGCTATACTTCCTAATTTTTCGCACTCCTGGTCAATTAAAGATACTATCGGGTCACTGGGGTCAGTTGGTGTTTTAACTAATAATCCCAAGTCAATGCTGCCATCATCTTTTGCCTTTACGATACCCTGATACAATAGGCGTAAATCTTCTGTTTGGAACTCATTGGGGTTGAGATTATGCTTTGATACCAATGAAGGGTCATGTATAGAGGAACTGATGATGTATTCCTCTAGCTTTTTGCGGGGAATAGCGTTGATAGGCTGAGTCATTCCCAACTCTCCTGCTTGCACCCTATTTTCTGCCGAGGGTGCTTCTTTTTATCGGGTGCAAAAGGAGTATCGTCATCACAAATTAAGGGGCTTTGGTAGCCTGGCTGTGAAATTCTAGCCAAATATTGTTGCCAAGTTTCTTGACAAGTTTCTATCTTACGCTTATTATTAGATAGTTGTTCGGGCACTGTTCAACTCCTCCACTTGCCACCTCAGTTCTGTCGCTGGGGTGGCTTTCTCCTCTTTTTTCCAGGTAAAAGAGGCGGCGAGACAGTGCGGAGGTGCAATCACCATCTCGCCGCCCGGGAGCAATCTCTTTAGTATTAAGCTAACTTCTTTTGTTATTCTAAAATTAGGCATTAGTTTCACCCTCTTTAGCTTTAGGCCCTTAAAACTACCGAAGGCGACAAAAAGCTGGAGCCAGATTTGTTCTGGTACCTCCAACTTCCTGTCGCCTCCTGCTTCTCTTTGGCATTTTGGCCGACAGTTTGTTATTCGGTTGTTAATTTATCCTAGGATAAGCCCACGCCAAACACTAAGGTTTTTGACTTTCATCTGGTTTAGTCTCCTCAACAGCTAAGGTAATAACATTGTTGACTTCCATAGACATAGTTTCAACCGGTTGCCCCATCTTGTCCTCGTGGTATTTTAACCAGTCTGGGGGGATAACTATCGCTCTACTATTACCAACCCTTATTAACTTCCGCTTTAATGGCATTACACCCTCTCCTCTTTTTAACGATGTTATACTTATGTTACAACATTCTACTTACCCCGTCAAGAGCAAATAGGCAATTCCCCAACATTTGTATCATTGTAACTTAAACTTAACCAACTTAACATTGACATTTATTATACCGTAATTTAGAATTTTATATAGCACACAGAGGAGGTAGAAAATGTCGGATGATAATGTGGTAAGAGTTACCGATAACCTCTATCAGAAAGCCAAGGAGATGGCAGAAAACGAGGGCATTACCATGTCGGATGCCATAGCCAAGCTAGTATCAACTGGCTGGTCTCAGCCCTCAGTTTGTGAGCTGACGCAGTTCCGCAAAGTATTGGAGAAGCGTGGGCTTACTCCTCCAAGTCGGTCCGACTGGCTTTGGGGCATCACGAATATATTGCCGGCCGATATGTTGTCTGGCACCAAATTGGAACCTTATGCAGCCGCCCGGCACGAAGCGGAGTTGCGCTGTTCCATTGGCGACCAGCTTTACGACCGACTTTTTACTAAGCGTAGTTCGGAAGAGGCGGTTGAGGAAGCCGTCGGTGAGCCTGCATCTCTACCCGAGGCTACCAAGCCAGCGCCGACTTTACCCACTGCTACAGCGCCTCCCGAAGCTGACGCTGGGGGTGAGGTTGAGTCATCGCTCCCGGCCAAAGCCGAACCAGCCGAGGTTGCAGAGCCTACTGAAGCACCTGAGACTGTTCCCAGTGAGCACCCTGAGAATGTTCCCGCCGAAACACCTTAATATTTAACATAGCTAGTTTATAAGATTAAAAGAGCAGGAGGTTGCCAATCGGCAGCCTTGATTATTTCTGGGAGGGTAGGATTAGGATATGGAACATAAAGAGGCGTCAATAGAGATTGGCATTTTTGATGGTGAGGGTTTACCAGTTGCATTTCCAGCAGTCCTTGACCTGGAAACCAGCTATATCTTCCAGGTACTCGTAACTAACCTGACCGAAACAAGGGGAGGTCAGCCCTGGGAGGCACTTTTGGAAACGGGCATTGGCGTTTCCCTTGACGCCTGGCATAAGATTGACCTAGTTCCCTATGATATAACCACAATGAAGTTTGCTCCAAACCAATCTGTGGGTTTTGTTCCCCAAATCTATACTCAAAGTGCTTATGCTGGCATGGTTGGAAAGGTTACCGCCAAGGTTTTTGACCCATTTGATGGCTTACTGGCTTCGGCTGTAAAACGATTTGGTATAGGCCACGAAATTAGTCCCTATATTAAATATAGAGTGCCGGGGAAGATATTGGCAATGAGAGGAATGGAAGGGGTTGACATGCCATTTCTGAGTCCCGCCCTAGACCTTACCGAAGATGAGGTTGTGATTGGCGGTGTTGGTAGTAGACCTCCGCCACCACCGCCACCACAACCTCCTCCGATAGACTATAGCCAAAGTAAACCCCCGCCTGGTTTGGACTTGACCTCAAAGCCACAGCCAAAACCTGAGTTTGAGGGGGAAAGGGTAGTTGATGGGCGGTTAGGATAAGTAGAGGTGTAGAGATGGCAGACGAAGATAAAGGTAATGGTAAGACGGCCCTGGCGGTAACTGCCACTGGTTTAAGTATTGCTGCCTTGATAGCTACCCTAACCAGAAAGGTTAAAGCTGCACCACCAGATGAGATACCACCAACGATTATCGCTATTCTGGATGATGAAACAAGGCAGGCACTGGCAATGATAATTAGCCAACAGGCGGATGCACTTACTAAACTTAATACTGCCAACCTGACCCTCACTGCTATAGCAACGGCACTTGGGGCTGCGCCACCGGTTGTTGAGGAGCGAATCCTTGAGCCATTTAAGTATGAAAACGAGACATTGCAGAGGGGTGTTCCATTTGCTGTCTTTGAAAGTAAGCCAGGTAAGGGAGCACTAATCTGGGCAATCTTTGATGTCAGTGACCCTGATACCAAACTATCCTTCCGCATTGACGACCTCGTTTGGAACTTTAAGTTCAGCACCTTGCTTACTCAGGGTATCCAGCAGCCGTTATTTCCTGGAGCATGGTTGTCTAAAGCCGATGCTATCGCTGGTCACTACTGCATAATATTCTCCGCTGGCACTATAGAGGGCTTTGTCTATAAGCAACGCCTAATAGTATCTCTTACATTTGAAGGAGCAGGCACGGCAACCCTGCATGAGGCCAGGGGAATAAAATGGACATATTTATTATAGGAGAGGTTAAATGCCACCAAATACAGACGAAGATAAAGTCAGAGGACTTAGCCCCTACGACTTTAAGCGGTTAAGCCAGGAGCTTGGTATCCAGGGTAATAAAAGCAGCTTTGTAACCGGGCAGGCAACGGTTACATCTCATGGCACCGCAGTCCGGCTATCCACTGAAAGCGTGCCTATCCCGAATGGCTTCCAATTGACAGTGATAGCCAAGCCAGGAAATGATGGCACCATCTACATAGGTAATTCAAAGGAAAATGCCGAGAACGCAGATATTATGTTTGATGGGCTATCACCTGGGCTGGCCGTAAGCCTTAAAGTTACT
>JAUXAV010000065.1 GCA_030619735.1 Candidatus Aenigmatarchaeota archaeon
AAAAGCTCCCCGGGGCTGATGCCCTGGGGCTCAGGGGTCCCCACCTCAGGAGCATGGGAGGGGTCCAGGACATCCAGGTCCAGGGTTATATACACCGGGCCCGAAATTCCCCCCAGGCCCTTACTGACCTTGATATCTTTCTCCTCATCGTCCCATATCCTGCAGCACGGCTGTATCAGTTCAAACCCCGGCTTGCCCAGGATATGCCCGGCCCAGGTTATATGCGAGAATTCATTCCCAAGCCAGTCCCTCCTCAGGTCCCTGTGCGCATCAAAATCCACTACCGTTATTTTCTTGTGAAGCTTTGAGAGCCCCTCCAGGACAGCCAGGGTAACCAGGTGCTCCCCGCCCAGGAAGACCGGCAGGATTTTGGGATTCTCCCTGAAAAGCCATTCCAGGGTGTCCAGGATTCTCTCCTTTGTCAGTTCCCAGCTCCCTGGCACGATTTCTATGTCCCCCAGGTCCAAGATTTTCTTCCTCTCGAATATATTGAGCCCTGGTTCAGGGTCAAACCCCACCAGATTCTTTATGGCCTCCCTCAGGAACAGGGGACCGTACCTGACGGGATTCCCAATCTCAGTGGAGTCAAATGGGATTCCTATCAGTGCCACATCCGCTTCCTTTAGGGGGTATTCCAGGTCCAGGGTCTTCTTCAGATAGAGCATACTCTCTATTTACAGAACTGTTTTAAAAGCCCTACTTAAGCTCCTTCACTATTACCCTTTCCCCGATCTTCCAGTAGAGCACCTCGCTGCCTGCCTGGGTTTTGCCCCTCAGCTCTTCCGGGATTGTGGCCTCAAAAGTGGAATAGTCCTCCAGGTCCATTATCTGGGCAATCGTCCCGCTTATATTCACAACCTGCCCGTTCTTCTTCTCTATCAGGGGAACAGGCACGTCACCCGAGCTTGGCTTCAGGAGGTTCCTCCTCCGGTTGTCAAATATCCCCACAGCATCTATCCTTGCTTTTGTACTGCCATGCTTCCCGGGCTTGGAGAGGGTGATTTTAAGGACCCTGCAGGGCTCCCCGTCTATCTCTATGAAATTGCCGGGCTTTAGCTTGCTAATAGAACTCATCCTCTCGGCCATATAGATTATTATATCCGGGGATTAATAAATTCAGCAAAACTAAACTGGCTGGGGAATCCTGGGGTCAATATTTTCTGCATGCATCAGGTAGCAGGTTCTGGGGTTTAGGGATGAAGGATTCAGATAGTCTGTAAATGAGCATAAACCTGAGAAATCCAGGAATTTATGGTTCCTGCTGGCGGGGGAATAGAGGTAGTGCCACTCCTGGATGGTTTTCCCCTTCCCTGATTCTAGTAAACATTCTGGCTCTATCCAGTATATCATGTTTCCGTCAGCATCAAGCCTCCCATATACAGTTGAAGCCAGCATATCAATACCCCCCCTGTTGTGTTCCATGAAGTCTTTTTTCATCCCCGGTATCAGCCCAGCTATCTGAGAAATGCTGAATGACTCCGCCCTGCCAAAGGGACAGAACTCCCAGCTTGTGCCACCCCATTCATATGAGGAAAGGACATCTGCCATCACAACCAGTTCAGGGCATGCCCTGAAGAGACTATTGAAGTTCTTGTCAGGGGAAACATATTCCTCCATTGGAATCTTTGCCTTCTCCAGGACTCCCAAAGCATACTCGGTTATATGGACCTTTTGCATTACAGAGGTTTTTCCAGACAGTCCTAACTCATTTTCTATTATTTTATCAAAAAAAACATTTTCATCTTCCCTTGCCTGTATCACATCATCATTCGTTGCCAGAAAACTGGAATCACTTCCCTTCCTTTTTGCAAGCGCGTCAGCGCATGAGGTTGTAAAATAGGAGCCATTATCATCTATAAACGCACAACTAAAACACCCGTTCTTGTATAGACCCAGGCCTGCCTGATCGAATCTTTTGAGCATATTAAAAGTGTCAACTACATCATCCACGTCATACCAATGCCCTGCCATATTATTCGCTATACCATTAATTGTTATAAAGCTGTAAGATTAACATTTAAATACCTTTCGGTTATTGTAACCACTTTTGAGTTAAATATATCTACTGGAGTATAGAAAAGCTTATAAAGGGGCATTTTCTATATTTATTAACATTCCCTTGGATATAATTACTGAAAGGGGGTAAAAATGGTAGGTCCTGAAAAGAAAAAAAAGAAAGAGAAATGCCCTGAATGCGGCTCTGAGAATATCACTCATGACCCTTCCAGGGGTGAGACTATTTGTTCAAAGTGCGGCCTTGTTGTAACAGAATCCATGATTGACATGACCCAGGAATGGCGGGCATTTGATGAGGACCAGAGGAGCAGGAGGGTCAGGACCGGAGCTCCCTTGACCCCGACAAAGCATGACCAGGGACTGACAACAGAGATAGGCAAGGGCAGGGGAGAACTGTTCAAGGTAGCACCCAAGAAGAGGGCCCAGTATTACAGGCTAACAAAATGGCACAAGAGGCTGATAAAATCCAAGGACAGGAACCTTTCTTTTGCCTTTTCAGAGCTCCAGAGGCTGATATCCTTTTTAGGGCTTTCCCAGGCAGTCCATGAGAAGGTTGCAAAGCTGTACGAAATGGCAGTGGACAAGGGCCTTGTAAGGGGCAGGTCCACTGAAAGCATAATCTCTGCCCTGCTCTACACGACCTGCAGGGAGCACGGCGCTCCCAGGACCCTGGACGAGATATCCAAGGCCTCAGGAATAAGCAGGAGGGATATCGGCAAGACATACCGGTACGTGGCCAGGAAGCTCGGCATCAGGATTCTTCCTGCAAAATCCCAGGACTATGTTCCCAGGTTCGGGAGCCTGTTGGGATTATCAGAAGTGGTCCAGGTCAGGGCAGTCAAGATACTGGATGATGCAAGCAAATTCGATGTCACCTCAGGAAAAGGCCCAATAGGTGTTGCAGCCGCCGCCCTCTATATCTCAGCTGTTCTTGCAGGCGAAAGGAAGACACAGAGAGAGGTGGCTGATGCCATTGGCGTTACAGAGGTCACCATCAGGAACCGCTACAAGGAGATAGTGGAGAGGCTCGGAATAAAGGACAAGGTAGAGGAAATGGTAAAGGAAGAGGAAGAGAGCGCTTCTTGAATCCCCTGCTTTTTAACAAACAATTTAAGTAACCGAAAAAATAATTAATTGTGGTAATATGAAAAGTCCCATAAAGCTGCTGGTTCTGGACATACTCAAGCCCCATAGCCCGAACATAATAGAGTATGCAAAAAGAATAGGCGGGATGAAGAACATGGGCGGGGTCAATGTAACGGTTGAGGAGATTGATGAGAGGACAGAGACCATAAGGCTAACAGTCAAGGGAAGCAAGATAAACTACGAGGACCTCCTTGATACCATAAGGGATTTGGGAGGGACAGTGCATTCCATTGACGAGGTTTCAGCAGGAAAGAAACTGGTTAGGGAAATCAAAGCCCAAAAGGGATAAAACCGGGGATGAACCATGATAAGGTATTTTATAAGGGGTCTTATTGACGGTTCGCTGTCAACCCTTGGCGTTGTTATAGGCGCATCCATTGCCTCGCCCCTGATAATAATCTCCGCTGCCTTCGGAGGGGCCCTGGCCAATGGCTTCTCCAATATATTGGGAGCATTTTCAGCCGAGTATGCCATCAGATATAGGGAGTTCAGGGAGCTGGAGAGGCATATGCTCAAGGGGCTGAGCGGAACGCACCTTGATGCAAAAACAAAAAAGGACATAAGGAAGAGCGGGTTTCTGGACGGGGGTGCTACCATACTCGGGGGGTTTGTCCCGATAATACCCTTCTTTCTCCTTGCCCCTGCCCAGGCGCTCTGGGTTTCCATCACTGCTGTGGTAGTCCTGATGGCCCTCCTGGGGGTTCTGGTGGGCAAGATATCAAAGGAAAACATACTATGGTCCATGGCCAAGATGGTGATATTCACGGCAGCCACTGCCGGAGTCCTGCTGCTGGTGCAGCAGTTCATACCAATAAGCTAAAACTAGTCCAGGACTTCCACTTTAGTGCCTAAAGCAGTGCCGGGCAGGCCCCTGGAAAACCTTGCCCTTACCATCCCTTTATTCCCATGGGTGTCAGTAATCTTCCCGAATATCTCCTTCTTGGTGGGGCTCTTCCATAAGACCCTTTTTCCGATGAGCTGGGCAGCCTTTCCCCTGGAATCCAGACCCTCCATTTCCAGCAGGAACTGGTTGTTAACCTGGGTGTGCCTCCCCCTTCTGAAGCTCATTATGGTGGCTTTCATAAGCTTCTTTATTGGTTAAAAGGTTTATATATATTATGGAGATGATAATTGGTTGATATGAGCTGGAATATACTCCCAATTATAATTACCACCATGCTTCCTGTGGCGGAGCTAAGGGGGGGAATACCTTTAGGCATTGTGCTTGGGCTTGAGCCCTGGCTTGTGATACTGACAGCCATTATTGTCAATTGTTTGATATTCTTCCCAATCTATTTCGGCCTGGAGCTCCTTTACGAGAGGTTCTTTATCAGGTATGCCTGGGCACAGAGGCTTATTGACAGGGTGCACAGGAGGGGAAGGCCCTATATAGAGAGGTTCGGGATACTGGGCTTAATCCTCTTTGTGGGAATCCCCCTTCCCGTGACCGGGGCCTGGACAGGGACAGGGATTGCCTGGCTCCTGGGTCTGGAATGGAAGAGAAGCTTTCTGGCTGTCTGCTTGGGTGTGGTAATAGCTGCTTGCATAGTGAGCCTGGTTACCTTCGGCCTGATTAACGGGATGGGCCTGTTTACTAAAACCTGAGTATCTCAATCTTTTCCTTTGTAAAATCAAACACCCTTGAGCCGGGGTTGTCCAGGGTCCCTGCGTCTATTGCAAAATCCGCAATGTCCCTTATGGGCTTGGGGACCTCATTGATGTTTTTTACAGGCTCCTGTCCCTTCAGGTTTGCAGAGGTTGTGACAAACAGGATTCCCTGCTTCCTGATGAAGTCCGTGAACCGGTTCCTGGGGATTCTCACCCCTATGGTCCCTCCCCTGGAAACCACATTAGGGATTTTCATCCTTGTCTTCATAACCAGGGTATAGGGCCCTGGCAGGAGCTGGCCTATAAGGTCCAGATTCGTTTTGGGAATAATGCAGTTCTCATAAACCCAGTCAGGGGAGGAGACTATAACAGAGAAGGGCTTTCCCTTTCCTGACCTCCCCTTTACCCCTGCAATCCTTTCCACACTATCCCTGACCTCTGCATTGCATCCCAAGCCATAGACCGTATCAGTGGGATAGACAAAGACATACCCATTAACAAGGGATTCCCCCACTGTCTTCATCAGATTCCTGTCCTGGAAGAGTTTTTCAGTTTCTATAACCCTCATAATATATGTTTGGCGACAATAATATATTATGCTATCCAGAAAGAGCAGGAAACTTCCCCTCACAAAGCCCAAAAGCCCCGGGCAATTAAGGAATACAAAGAAAGCCATAAGGATAGTGGACAGGGTCTTAAAGGATATAAAACCCTTCGGCAGGACAGAAGGGGATGTAGCAAGGGAAATCAGGAAAAGGATTCACGGATATGGTGCAAAACTCTCGTTCAGGCCCATAGTTTCCAGTGGCAGGAATACCAGCTTTGTCCATCACAGGCCGGGGAAGAGGATAATAAGAAGGGAGAACCCCCTGATGATAGACTTCGGGGCCAAATACAGGGGCCAGTGCTCTGACATAACCCGGATGTACATTCCCCCCAATAATTCCAAAAGGCTAAAGAAAATCTACCAGGATACCCTCAGCATCCAGAGGGCCATAATCAGGAGGCTCAGGCCGGGAATCCAGTTCAAGGAAATTAACGAATTCTACAAGAAAACCCTAAAGAGGAAGGGCTACAGGATAAAGCACAGCATAGGGCACGGCCTTGGCCCCTCTATACATGAAAGGGTGAGGGAACTGAAACCAGGCATGGTCCTGACAGTGGAGCCTGGAATCTACATAAGGAATTTTGGAGGATGCAGAATAGAGGACATGGTCCTGATTAAAAGGAGAGGGACAGAAATACTTTCTAATTCCATCCCGAAAAAGCCATGGAATTAAGCCTCAGCAGCTTCTTCCGGTTTCTCTTCTCCCTCAGGAACCTCCGCAGCCCCTGTTTCAGAAACCTCTTCAGCCATGGGAGTGGATATGTGCTTCACTATCACCACATCGGATATTGCCCTGAGCATAGGATAAGGGATTATCAAACCCTTCTTGCCCCCAAGCATGTTTGTAAGATATGAACCTTTTAGTGCCCTCACAACCAGGGACCTTATCTTAAACCTCTTCAGGTCGCATTCAAGGTCCTCTATCTTGCCGCAGTATCTCCCTTTGTCAGTGAAAACGTCCTTTGACAGTGTCTCGGAAACGCTCGCCACTTGTATTGCCATATAATACCTCCGTCTTTAAAACCCTCAGATATAAATTAAATAGTTAAATCCTAATTAACAATAGGATTTAAAAAGGTTTGTATCATTAAAAATCAGAGCTGAGGTGGCCGAGTGGTTTAAGGCGCAGAGCCCTTACACGAAAGTGAAGGGTGCGTATGATTGCTAATCCTGTGGGCAT
>JAUXAV010000062.1 GCA_030619735.1 Candidatus Aenigmatarchaeota archaeon
TTAAGGATGCAGTAGTGCGGGACTACCTGCGTGGGGATAAGGTCGCAGCCATCCAGCTAGAGTGTAAGATAGGGCGAGCGATGATGTATCGCATTCTGCACAAACGGAATGTGAGGCTGAGGTCGGAGATATAAAAGAGCCTACGCATAAGGGAGGAAAGTATGCCGAGAATTGAGTTTAGAGTCAAGCCTCACGGGGTATTGCCAGGTACTCAGATGGTGGAGTTCTGGCGTGACGGAGTTTTTGTGGCTGGCATATACCCACACGAAGACAGCATTCAGATAGTTAGCAAGTATATAGATGGCGTGAAGCAGAAACTAGGACACCCACCAGTCGTAGTTGTTCACTTGAGCAAGTCAAAAGGATAGGAAATGGAAATCTATGTAGGCCAAGACGAAGGTGAATGGCCGAAAGGAACAAGAGTCAGGAAAGTGCGAAGTGAACCTGGGGACACACATCAAGATGGTGCCCCGGGCACGATAGTGGGCGCTTTGGGGCCAATTGCCGCAGAGATCAGAGCAGAGCTTCTTGCCAAGAAAGCCATAACCGAAGATGTGGTGTGGTTTTACTGGGTTGTATGGGATGACATTCCTGGGGTGCCAGTAGGTATTATGGATTGTCGACTAGAAAGGATAGGGTAGGCGTATAAGAGCTGTTGTACGCATAGGAGGGAAACATGCCGAGAATTGAGGAAATGTATGCTTTTGTTGCCGAGGATTCGGGTCCTGACGATGAGGGGGTTGTTGGCATAAATACTGGGTCTGGCTGGATGCCACTGGTCGGCGCTGATATGGCCCGAGTTGAAAGCCTCAAGCCAATCGCCAGGGAAATTGCGGCACGGACAGGACAGAAGATAAAGCTACTCCACTTTACCCACAGGGAAGAACTTGGAGGCGTATAATAGGCCGGAAAGGAGAAAAGTTATGGGGGATGATGAAAAGACCTGCACCAAGGTAACAGCACACTACAGTGATGGCAGCACCGAGGACTTCAGTGTATTCTTACTTACCGCAGCTGTGGGCCTTACTAGGGTTGGTACGGATGAAGGTGAGCCTCTCTACATGGGTGAGGAGGGTAAGTTCGGTGTTAGGAACATTGGGAGGATGGCGGTACCCCCCGACGTCCTGGCCGCAATAGTGAAGAGTGCTATTGCTATGTTAGGCAACCTGTTTGTCGAGTTACCACCCTTTTTGGCCGTTCACCTCCTACAGATGATGGACGACATCAAGGTAAAGTCTACTGGATACTCGAAAGGCCGAATTAAGCGTATAGATTCGCGGGAGAACTAAAGAAGGAGGGTAGTGTGGCAACTGTGCGTAAATGTCCATTTGGTATTGATGCACGACACTGCAAACACCAGGAGACTCGTGCCAAAGACCTGCTGTCCGCAATGAAAGGGGAGCTGGTCTTCTTATGCAGTCTCGACAAGTTTAAGGACTGCCCCTTCGGGAAAAAGCTAATCGATGAAGTATTGGGGGACAAGAATGATACTAGTTAACCGTTACACAACAATCCTATCAAGAATACTCCCTGAGAGGTCTATAGGAGATTTTGCGATAAAGAAGGACGTTATCCTCAGGGGTGACATCATCCGAACCTACCACCCAGGTGGGTACTTTTACCACGACATGTTAAACCGAGATTTCCCCACCGTCAAGCTTACCGAAGAAAAGGGAGGCGTCTGGATGTCAGACACCCCAATGGAGCAAGAAGCTTTACGAATACCATCCACTGTTGCCAGAGGGGATGTTCTAATCATCGGGCTGGGTCTTGGTCTCTTGCCAACCCTCATCAAGATGCGCAACAAGATGGTGGACTCCATACTCATTATCGAGAAGAACGAAGAGGTGGCCAATCTCGTGTACAGCAAGATAAGGTCGCGCAAGGCATCCTTGCTTCTTGGCGACGGTGAAACCTACTTAGCTGCCCCCGGTAGGAAGTTTGATTTCATCTTCATTGATGTATGGGGCTCAATCACAGCACCAATGAGGGAGATAGAGCACTGGACAAACCTAGCAAAAGGGCGCCTCAAACACGCAGGTGATGTGAGGTGCTGGCTGCAAGAGCTTTATGATAGGATAAAAGACAAGTTGCCTAAGGAGCCGCTCTCGGAGCACGGCCCTCCAGCTGTTCACGAGCCATGCTTGATCTGTGGGAAGAAGCTGCGGTATGACTATGCCGGTCTTTGTATGGATTGCGCAGATTTTCTTGGTGTTAGTGAGCCGTATGCAGGAGGGAAGAATGACTAACCAGCTTACGCGAGACGTGATTGGCAAGTGTTTGGGATGTGGAGGTCCTCTGATAAAGGCAGCTGACGGAGAGGGCAGACTATGGGCTAGATGCACCAGTTGCGGGGCTCGAATACCAATTGAGATGTTCGCCAAGCTAAAATCTGGAAAAAGGTTTTGCTGACTAAGCTGGACTGAGGGTTTACTTTTTAGCCACTTAGTGTTAGAATTGTATTGAAATGAGTGCAAATGGTGTTGAAAGCAAGCCCAAGCTGATAAAGTATCAGGTATACCTCGGGGAAAAACTACAGGAGTCTCTAGAGAGGTATATAGAGGAAAATTATGCTCCGAACACTCGGGTAAAGACAGCCGTAATCCGGATAGCCCTAGTGGAATTCCTGAAGAATAAAGGGTACTATAAAGCGTAGTGTGAGGAGGTAATACCATGCAGATCCGGATCCATACTCACGACAGGAGCCTAGCTTCCAATTTACTTGGTAAGAGTGAGATATGCGCTGGGGACGTAATAGATGTGGGTCAGGGTGTCCTTTTGACCTATAATGGCACTTATGCTCGCAAGGCATTAGATTTTCCCGAAGTCATCATGCTATCTGTTTCTATCCCGGCAGCAACTGCTGCTAGAATTCTAGCGAATTGGCTCTGGGAAAAGTTAAGAGGCCGAAGTATCACACAGATTGAGATAGACCGCACTACCGTTGAGTTCAATGAAGGTGAGATTAAACGAGTAATACAAGAGAAAATTAGAGGAAGCCGGTAGTAGTTAGGTTACAACTGGGGCAATAACTTTCGGTGGAAAGAATTACTCCCACCGAGGAAACCAGGAAAGTAAAGGAGGTGATGCCTCTGACAAATCACAACTGAATAGGGATTACTAGTATCTATGCATCTCGTACTTTACCAATAGAATAGACCACTAATGGGAAGGTAGTTAAAGTTGCCTGTCAAACAGTGGTTGTATTCGAACGCTAGACCGAATAAGATGCTCGGCTAGCGGACATAAATAAAGGAGAAATACGTTGAAAAAGAAATTGTTAAGTGTACTGCTTGCCGTGGTGCTGGCTTTAAGCCTGTGCCTGATGACGGCAATACCGGTGGCGGCAGCCAAGCCTGCTGGCAAAGGCTTCGACCAGTGGGGTTACAACTATCAGGCGAGGATATTCAATGGCCTGTTCGGAAATTCTGATGAGAACAGGCCTGGTGACGGAAATCCAGATACCTACCTTGGGAAATCAACAGACTCCTACGGCTACAAAGATAAAGACGGTAACTATCATGAGGTCATCGTGAATGTAGCTGGAAGCCACCTAGTCATGAAATGGAGTGAAGTCTGGCACATGGCAGTCTTCGGACCTGACGGCATAAGGTACAATGGAGACGAAGAGCCCTGGGGTGAAGGCGCATGGTGCACCAATCATGTAGTGGGAACCGGGACAATTTACGACATCGATGGGACCATCCTCTACCAGGGGCATCTAACAATACTGTCTAAGATCAAGTGGGTTGGAGATACGACGGGCTACACGAACCCGATCTGGGGCCAGATGGCCGTTATCCAGAAAGTTGTCTTTAACCAAGGAGCCGCTTTTCTGGAGATTCCATGTGGCTTCGGTCCCGTGGGACCCTAGAATTGCTCCGCCCCATCAAGAAATAGCACAGAGAGAAAGGGGCTCTCAGGTGGCGATGCTACTGAGGCTGGTCAAATTCTAGAGGAATAAAAAGCGCGAGTACTAGACCCGGAGACAAGAGCAAAGGAGGTATGCCCATGAAGCAACTGGGGCGGTGGAGGAGTACTTGCAGTAGGGGGAACCGGACTATTCTGGCTATGGTGGAGAAGGAGGAAGAGGAAGAAGGAGGAATAGGGAGGAGGGGAACAAGAGTGACAGCTTGTTTCTCCCCTTTCTGAAAGGAGGTAAAGCTCCAATGCAGGTAAAGGTAGTCATTACAGGAACTCTTGAGAAAAAGCCTAAGAGTGTCGCGGCACTGAAAGAACTATCAGGGCCAAAACTGGTTCAAGTTCTTATCGACGAAGCCGACGACTATAACAGGACTGTGGAAGTTGTAGGAAAACCCGGAGAGGAATAACTTAGGCTGAGTTAAGAGAGAGAAGACCCCCGACTGAAAGGTTGAGGGTCTTCTTTTTTGGTAGAAGAGCTTAGAGAGGACATGCTGCATCGAATAAAGTTTATGAGTAAAGTTTTAGCGGTATGCAACGACTGGAAGTTTACTTTTATACTGCAAAAGCTTATAATATGCGTGAAATGGAAAACAATGCAGTAGAAGAGAAGACCGAACCGACAAGGTTTCAGATTATCCTGGGTGAGGATATAGAAAAACTCCTCCGCAAGTACGTCGAGGAGACCTATGGTCAGGATACTCGTGTGTACACGGCAATAATCCGGAGGGCAGTAACTGAATTCCTGAAGAGAGAAGGTTACCAGCATGAAAACTAACCGGCCTACCCTAGACCAGTACTTCATGCAGATTACTGCCGTTGTTGCATCTAGGTCTACATGCCTCCACCGAGACCAAGGTGCCGTTATAGTTAAGAACGGCCGTATCCTTTCCACCGGCTATAATGGCTCCCCACCTGGCCAACCTCACTGCATAGACCTTGGGTCTTGCCAGAAAGAAAAGGGGCTTGAGTGTCGTGCAGAAGGACTCCATGGCGAGTCCAACGCCATAGCGTCAGCGGCAAAAATGGGTGTTTCTGTTGATGGGGCCACTATCTATTGTGTGTATTCCCCCTGTGAAGCATGCTGTAATCTGCTTAAATCTGCTGGTATAGCTGAAGTGAGGTATGCTGAGTTGTATGATGGCTGCCTGGAGGGGCCGTTATACCTTGGAACACTCGGGATAAAAGTGGTCTGCTTGGGGACAAATAAGCACAGCCGCTCCAATTAGCTCTTGAATACTGGGCGGGTAAGAGAGGAGTAGTGCAAATTGAAAGACGAAGGTCTAACATACCACACAGGCGCGGTATGATAGATTGCGCTCAAAGCAGTGGCTAAAATAAACCTTTACCCGCCCAGTATTGAGGGGCTAAGTATCTGAAGAGTAAGGGAGGCTAACGAGTGGAACACCTCATTAACAAGCAGAGACAACTGATGGAGGAGGTTCCACACGACGTAACTCCCCTTACCGCTCGTCGTATGGTGGCAGGTCTTGGGGTCATTGAGGAAGTTCTGGAGTATCTCAACTCTACAGGGCACAAGCCTTGGAGACCTAATCCGTTAAGCAGAGAAGACCAACTTGAGGAAATTACCGACATACTCTTCTTCTACCTTGAACTGGTGATACTGGGAGGGTTTAGCTGGCAAGAGATAGAGGAAGAGTATGTTCGTAAACATGCCGTGAACTTGGAACGATATAGGAGAGCGAAAGAGGGGGATTATGGGTGGAACCATAGAGGCAAGGAGGAAGGATTGTAATGACATGTAAACAGCCAACAGAAGCACAGATTAAAGAGTTCTGGGAATGGTGTGGGTTTGAGTGTTATTCCACAGCATTGGAAGACCTTTGGTTCAGGATGCCTGGTGATGAGAGTTATAAATTACTACCCATAGACCTCAACAACCTGTTCAAGTATGCTGTGCCGAAGCTAGATGGCTTCAAGTTGTTTGCACAGGCAGAGTGTCCTGATATGGTATTTGCAGAAGCAAGAACTGTGAACAGATACTTCAAGGCAGGAGATAAAGACCCTGCCCTAGCTCTGTTCTGGGCAATATGGGAGGCGAAGAAAAAATGACAGTTCACGCCCTCCCAGTATGGGAAAAGAACCCTTATGACTGCCCAGAAATCAGCACGGTTTCATCGAGTGGGGCTAGTGTCAGGGATCTGAGTCCATTCATTCTTGGACCCATTGAGGTTCCTTCGGTTCCTAGAGCAGAAAACTTTGAGAATCTGTGGCAATACAGCAAGGTCTACAAGCCTCACGTGGGCTCGAGCGGGGGACCCACGCCAGAATGGTTTGAATGGAGAGCTAAGGGCTTTGCGGATAAGTACGCTCACCGCTATCCTATGGGCAAAGGATCTATACCTCTGTACTCTTGGTGGAAAGGTGAACATCTCGGCTACATTGTGGCGAGGAAAAGAATATATGCAACCATCTATGCTGAATATGTTGCTCGGACTGTCTGTTACTCACTTCTTGAGGAGTTATACAAAGAGCACGGCGAAATAACCCTAAAAGACTATGATGCTTACGACCATATTAAGCTGGGCATGAGTTTGATCAATGTCATCAATAACCCAGATAGGAAGATGGGCCATGCTTTTGTGCTGGCAATGATGCTTGAGGGCAAGTTGGAGGAGTGCTTAGCAGTTCAATGACGCTTGTTAAGGAGAGTAAAATGTTGCAGCTTCGACTGCCTGGGATGGAAGGGTGTGATTTCCAATGTCTCACTAATTGTCCAATGGAG
>JAUXAV010000114.1 GCA_030619735.1 Candidatus Aenigmatarchaeota archaeon
GGAAGCTCCCAAAAGGGAAGAGAAGGCAGAGGCTCCAAAAGAGGAGAAAGGGGCAGCAGAAAAACCACAAAAGGAAAAGCTGGAAAAGAAACCAGAAAAGGAGCTTGTAGGAATAGTCAGGGTCATGGAGACAGACCTCCCCGGCAACAAAAGGATAGGGGATGCCATAAGGCTCATACCAGGGGTTTCCTTTACCATGGGAAATGCTATTTCAAGGCTCTGCCCCTTTGCAGGCAAAATGGTGGGTGAGATTTCTGAAGAAGAGATAAAGAAGATAGAGGACATGGTTCAGAACCCGGGGAAGTATGGAATCCCCTCCTGGGCGTTCAACCGGAGGAGGGATTCGGAAACAGGCCAGGATATGCATCTCCTGGCATCAAAGCTTGAAATCACCCATAGAATGGATATAGACAAGCTGAAGAAAATCCGGTGCTACAGGGGCGTGAGGCACATGGCAGGCCTGCCTGTCAGGGGCCAGAGAACAAGGTCAAGCTTCAGGAAGAGCGGCAAGACAGTGGGAGTGAGCAAGGCAAAGGCCGCCAGGACAAAGGCGAAAAAGGAGGGTAAGTGATTATGAGAAGGCTCAGGAAAAAGCTCAAAAAGTCCAGGAAGCCCTGGGATTCCTCCCTTATAGAGGAGGAAAAGAAGATTCTGGCGCTTTACGGCCTCAGGAGAAAAAGGGAAATCCTGAAGGCCCGGGCCATTCTGAGGAATTTCAGGAGGAGGGCAAGGAGCCTTATTGCCGAAAGGGACGAGGAGGCAGAGGGAATCCTTCTGGACAAGCTGGCAAACCTGGGCCTCCTGCAAAAGGGGCAGGGGCTTGATGATGCCCTGGCATTGACGGTTAATAATATACTGGACAGGAGGCTCCAGACAATAGTGTTCAGGAAGGGCGCCGCAAAGACGCCAAAGCAGGCAAGGCAGCTGATAACCCATGGCCACCTTACCATAGGGGGAAGGAAAATGGTTTACCCCTCCTACATGGTTCCTGTGGATGAGGAAGGGAAGATAGTGATAAGGGGAGGCAGGAAATGACAGAGCAGGACAAGGGGAAATGGGGCATAGCGCACATTTACTCCTCGGACAACAACACCATAATCCATATAACGGACATAACCGGGGCGGAGACCATAAGCAGGATATCCGGGGGCATGATTACGGACAGGGACAAGGATAAAGGCGCTCCGTTCCCTGCCATGAAGGCCGCCAGGAGGGCAGCCGAAGAAGCCAGGGACAAGGGCCTTACAGGGGTTGACCTTAAGATAAGGGGCCAGGGGGGCCACAAGAAGAGCACGCCAGGGCAGGGCGCCCAGTCTGCAATAAGGGCACTGGTAAGGGCCGGGATGAAGATTGGAAGGATTGAAGATGCCACCCCCATACCCCATGACTCAACCAGGAAGAAGGGCGGACGGCGTGGAAGGAGGGTATAGGTGATATTCTATGGCTAAAGGCCACAAGCCAAAGGCAGGAAGCAGGGGATTCTGGCCCAAGAAGAGGGCCAAGAGGATTTATCCCAGGGTCAAGTCCAGGCCCCAGGAAGGGGACAGGGTCCTGCCCCTGGGCTTTGCGGGCTACAAGGCAGGAATGACAAGGGTAAGCTTTACAGAAACCAGGGGCCATCTGCAGGGCCAGGATATAACTGAGTCAGTAACAATTCTGGAGACCCCTGCCCTTCTGGTATGCGGCATAAGGGCATACAGGAAGACCCCATACGGTCTGGAAACCCTGGACACCATACTTTCCGAGAAGCCCTCAAGGCACCTGGGAAGGAAGACAAGGCTTCCCAAGAACCCGGAGACCCAGAAGAAAATCCAGGAACTGGAAAAGGATATAGAAAACCTTGGCGATGTAAGGCTTCTGGTCCATACCCAGCCGGGCAATTCGGGCCTGGGCAAGAAGAGGCCGGAGCTCTTTGAAGTCCCGCTCTCCGGGAATGTGAAGGAAAAATGGCAATTCGCAAAGGAGAGACTAGGGAAGGAGCTGAAGCACGAGGAGGTCTTCAGGCCCGGGGAATTTACGGATGTCAGGGCTGTGACAAAGGGCAAGGGCTTCCAGGGCCCTGTCAAGAGGTTCGGGGTCAAGGTAAGGGGCAGGAAGGACAACAAGAAAAGGAGGCATATAGGGGTCCTGGGACCCAGGAACGTGGCCAGGGTTCTTCCCGGGAAAATAGCCATGGCAGGCCAGCTCGGCTTCCAGACCAGGACAGAATACAACAAGAAAATCCTGCAGATAGGCTCCGGGGGCTTGAACCCCAAGGGAGGCTGGCTCAGCTACGGGCCTGTAAAGGGAGACTTTATGGTCCTGAAGGGCTCTGTTCCCGGCCCCAGAAAAAGGTTAATCATTCTGGAAAGGCCGGCAAGGCCCCCCAAGGCAGGCAGGGAGCCAGTGGAAATAAAAGAGCTTGTTCTGGAGAGCCAGCAGGGCGTTTGAACCCAAAGCCTTTTCTTTACAGGAACACAATTATAACATATGTTCCGGAAAATCAGCAAGATGAAATCCAGGCACCAGATAATCTTTGCCATATTAATCGCTTTTGCTATCATTTCCTTCTGGAGGGGGGTCTGGGGACTGATGGATGAATACCTGTTCCCTGGCAATTACGAGCTGAGCCTCTGGGCTTCTGTAATTATAGGCATTGTAATTCTGGCAGCAACCCATCAGGCCGCAAAACTAATGTAAACGCTATTCATGCTCATAGAAGCCCAAATCCAGGATAAAAGCCGCAACAGGTATCAGGATTATCATGATTATTATCAGGACCGCTGCTATAACAGGATTGGTATAAACAAACAGGGAGACCAGCCAGGCAAGGAACAGGAAGACCAGCGCAACAAAGACCAAGAGCAGATAGGTCCATCTGGAATGGTGCCAGGCTTCCTTCCAGCCCTCTTTCCATCCGCCCATAATTAATTATTTAAAGGAATATATTAATAAGAATAAGATAATACCCCGCGTGATTGTTATGAAGACCACGGTTTTATCCTTAACAGGGAAGGCAGGCAGGGAGATTTCCCTACCCAGGGCTTTCTCCGAGCCGGTCAGGAAGGACCTGATAAAGAGGGCGGTTTTGGCAGAGCAGAGCAGGGAAAGGCAGGCCTATGGTTCAGACCCCCTGGCAGGCATGAGAACCTCTGCCCACTACCATGGCAGAAGGGACCGGAGGCATACTATGATGAACAGGGAGATGGCCAGGATGGCCCGAATCCATGGGACAGGATTCCTGCATTTCAGGGCAAGGGCTGTTCCCGGGGTTGCAAAGGGAAGGAAGGCCCATCCCCCCAAGGCAGAAAAGGTCTGGGAGCTCAAGATTAACAGGAGGGAATGGATAAAGGCATTGCACTCCGCAATCGCCGCTACCTCCAACAAGGACCTTATAACCAGGAGGGGGCACAGGGTTGACGGTGTGAAAAATATACCAATAGTTCTGGATGACAAGCTCCAGGAGGTCAAGAAGACCAGGGAGCTCCTGGAAACCCTGAAGGCCCTGGGCCTTGGGAAAGAGCTGGAAAGAACGGAAAAGAAGAAGACCAGGGCAGGCAGGGGCAAGACCAGGGGAAGAAGGACCATCAGGAGAAAAGGCCCATTAATAATTGTTTCAGAGGACAGGGGCATCGGGAAGGCAGGCCGGAACATACCCGGTATTGATGTTGTTTCTGTAAAGGAACTGCAGGCCCGGGACCTGGCCCCGGGAGCAGACCCGGGAAGGCTCTGTGTCTGGA
>JAUXAV010000227.1 GCA_030619735.1 Candidatus Aenigmatarchaeota archaeon
GGACGGGGACCCGAGCATGGACCTTGCCCTGTATGGCCCCAACAGTACCGTAAATGTAACGCTTAATGATTCGGATTTGGATACTGATCCGAACAATCCAAACTCTATTGATGTTCTGGTTAATACCACAACCAATGCAACCGGGATAGATGTAAGGCTGTGGGAGACAGGGGCCAATACAGGGATATTTCAGGGCAATTTCACCTTCTCCATAAGCGGAAACACAAGTGATGCAAATGACCTCATCAATGCGAGCCATAATGACGAGGTTAATGTAATCTATAATGATAGCACCAATTCATCAGGGGATTTTGCATATGTCACTGCCAATGCCACGTTCTACAGCAGTCTTAATGCTGTTATAGGAACCAATGGCACATACCTCAACAGCACATATGTTGTCCTTCCTGTGAATTCAACCGTTATCGTGAACCTGACAGACCAGGACACCTTCGCCAATACAAATACAAGCGCAAAGGATATCGTTAATGTGACCATCAGTAATGCGGATACGGGATGCGTGATAAACCTGACACTGAACGAGACAGGGGTCAATACAGGTATTTTTGAGGGGAACTTCAGCCTTAATGAGTCAACATGCAATACTACCCTGCGTATGATGACCTTCAGTGTGGATGAGGAGGACTGGCTTGACATAAACTACACGGATTTAAGGAACGGGACAACCGATGCCAATGTATTGGTAAATTCAAGGGTTTTAGCAGACAACCGGTCCCCTGTGATTTCGTCAATCAGCAGCCTGGATGCTGATACCGTTTACAACCCTGGGGACATGATAAACATAAGCGTTGAGCTTGACCAGATTGGGGGAAGCCTTTCTGTGAACTTCTCTGTCATTGACAGTGAATATGTAACAGGTGCGGAGAACGTGACTGACTGGGGCAACGGGACATACATGATAAACTATACAATAGCTTCCGATACATCGGTTAGCCAGGGTGAATATTCGCTCAACATAACAGCGTATGATGCTGTGGGGAACGGGCCGGCATCTGATACAAGCTTCAGCATCACGCTCTCAAAGCTGAGCATAAATGAAAGCCTGCTCAATTTCACCAGCCTGGCACCGAAGGGCTCATACAAGGTTATATTCAATATCAGCAATGATGGGGATGTAGCTCAATACAATATGACAGAGCACATTGAGGTCTACAGGGAGGCAAACCTCACATATGATACGGACCTGAACGGGACAAGGCTTCTGTACTTTATGGTGCCGCAGAATGCGACCAGGATAACCTTCTCCCTGGGAAGCAACAAGACAGACACCGTCCTGAACTCCAGTATTTATGACAATTCAGAAAATCTGCAATCCTCCTCCTTGTCAGAAACCTTATACCCCTCCGTTTCCAGGGACAGCGCAGAGGTATGGTATATGAGGGTTACGGTGTCGAATGTCACGCCTGCTGTGAGGATTACCCCCAATGTGAGAGTCTATATCAATGCATCAGACTGGTTCAACTCAAGCCTGGTACCTGGTGCTGACAACCTCAGTGAGAATTCCAACACCACAATAAGCCTGAACCTTACCATTCCCATACTGAATATTCTCCCCTCTATTTACAATGGAACGGTGATATACAACAACTCCAATACCAGCGTTTCGGTTCCTCTTACATTCAATATATCAGGACCCCAGGTCTGGTACGAGAGCAATGCTTCTTCGCCTGTAAAGACCCTGCCCAATGGGACAATAACGCTCAATGTGAACCTTATGAGGGGGTTCAGGACCCTGAAGATTGACATAAACAATACGGGTAAT
>JAUXAV010000281.1 GCA_030619735.1 Candidatus Aenigmatarchaeota archaeon
GATATGGGATTAGTGGCCAGAAGCAAAAGTAGAGGTCGGGGGTTATGGTTCTCCGACCTCTAGTTTTTAGTGGCTATCAACCGAGGAAGATGTAGTATGCGAGTCTATATAATCAGAAGGTTATTGCTAGTCATACCCACCATATTTCTGGTTTCCCTGATAGTCTTCTTGATGATACGCCTGATTCCAGGCGACGCAGTAGACGCGGTGGTAGCGCGGATGAGGGAAGTTGGTTTTAGTGGTGATTTCGCAGCAGGGAGGGCCCACTTTGAGCAATTGCTGGGACTAGATGTGCCAGTCTTTACCCAGTATGGACGCTGGATAGGAGTTCTTCACGGCGCGGACGGCAGTCTCAGTGGTATTTTCCAAGGCGACTTCGGGAGTTCCTTCTGGAAGCCAAACACCGTGATTGAGCTAATAGCCGAAAGGTGGCCAGCAACCGTTGAGCTTGGCCTCCTGGGTATAATAATAGCCCAGCTAATAGCCTTGCCTATAGGCATATATTCAGCGCTGCGGCAGGATACCCGGGGTGACTATATAGCTCGCAGCTTTGCCATATTTTGTATCGCCGTCCCCGGCTTCTGGATAGCGACGATGGTAATAGTCTTCCCTTCAATATGGTGGGGCTACATGCCCCCAATAATGCATGTCCCGTTTACTGAGGACCCACTACGTAATCTGAGAATGTTCATAGTGCCATCTATCGTTCTGGGCATGGGGCTGGCGGGGGCAACCATGAGGATGACACGTTCCATGATGCTGGAGGTGCTTAGGCAGGACTACATCAGGACGGCCTGGGCAAAGGGACTCAGGGAGCGGGTGGTCATTCTAAGGCATACCCTGAAGAATGCGCTAATCCCGGTAATCACAATGGTAGGGCTTCAGATGCCCATTATAATCGGGGGTGTGGTTATTATAGAGGAGATATTTGTACTACACGGGATGGGCAGGCTAATAGTAGACGCTATTAGATGGAGAGACTACCCCGTCCTTAGCGGAACAGTGCTCATTTTTGGATTCGCAATAGTGCTCATCAATCTAATGGTTGACCTGACTTATGGCTATTTAGACCCTAGGATTCGTTATAAATAAAAGGGGGTAATGATGTGGCCGATAGCTCATCAGGGAGAGTACCCGAGAGGAAGAAACACTCCTGGCTGGTCGGATTCTTCATAAGGCTGGTGAGGGAGAAGCCACTGGGTACTGTAGGTGGGGTTATAGTCCTGCTCCTACTTCTCACTGGCATTTTTGCCGACTTCTTGGCCCCCTATGGAATACTCGAACTCCGAGGAGCTAAGCTGGTCCCACCATCAGCCGAGTTCTGGATGGGCACAGATCACCTGGGGCGAGAC
>JAUXAV010000339.1 GCA_030619735.1 Candidatus Aenigmatarchaeota archaeon
GAATGGGAGAGGCTTGAGAAACTGGAAAAATGCAGGATTTAAACCCCAAATTTATTTATAAAGCATGCACAGGCCAAAGCAGGAGGTTGTGAAGTTTATTATAAAGGAGATTCTCAATTCCAGGCCAGTTGGTTCACAGGAGGAGCTTTCAGAGCTTGTAAAGTCAGAGCTGAGGAAGGGGGATTCTGATTTGACCATAACAGGGAAGAGACTGAGAGGGATTGCCCTGAAAACGCCTGCTGTGAAGGTCCTGGTTTCCCTGAAGAAGGGGAGGATTCCAAGGAAATGCCCCAGCTGTTTTTCAGGGGTCAGGAAAATATATACAAAGAACCTGAAGGGGAAGAGAATCCTGGTTGGGCTGAAATGCAGGAAATGCAGCTACAGGGGCTCTGAAAATAAATGGCTGCCCAGGAGATACGAGTTCTCTATTTCTTGAATTTCTTTATTCCGGCTATTATCCAGAATATTCCGGCAATAAGCCCTATTATCGCAAGGGGCCAGCACAGCAATATCTGGCCGGAAATCATCCCTGTTATTAGTCCGGTTGCCCCTATTACTGCTTCTATTGTTGTTATCATTTCTCCAATGGTCAGGAGCATGTAAATTGCTATTACACCCGTTATTATGAGAAATATTCCTGTCAGGAGTCCTGCAATCAGAAGAAACTTGTTTTCCCCGGTTTCCGGCTTTGCTGCAGGTTCTGCGGCTTTTGCAGGGGTTGCCGGCACTTCCTTTACAGGCCCTGCCTCTGTCTGGGCAATACCAAGGGCGTCATCCACGTCCCTCTCGCCCCAGCCCTGCTTGATAAGGACTGTCCTGATATAATTAGCCGAGGATCCGGCCTTCAGTTGGTTTTTGGCATACTCTATCAGTTCGGCGTTCACCATAAATAGTATTTGATTATGCTTTCTTATATATTTTTCTCAATAATCTCCAGTTCCTTAAGCTTCTGCAGGTTCCCGGCGTCCAGCCATTCCATAACCCTGTCCAGGGCTATCCTGAACCAGGGCGTGTATTTTTCAGGGTTCTGGGTAATGTCTTCCCTCAGCTGCTTCAT
>JAUXAV010000056.1 GCA_030619735.1 Candidatus Aenigmatarchaeota archaeon
CCGAATGTCTTCCTGATAATCAGCTTCCTCCATCTCAGGACATCATCCCTTGCGCCCGGGAATTTATCCAGCCACTCCGCGTGTTCCTCCCCGGGCCAGAGCAGGACAAGGGCATTGAACTTGTCCGTTTTATAGCGCTCATCCAGCCACTTGACTGCCTTCCCTGTCTCATAGGCAACCCTCTTTGTCACAAGATGGAACCAGAACCTCCTGGAAAAATCCCCAGGCATCTCCTTCAGCGCATCCATCCTGCCGAACCCCAGCTCCTTCTTCACAAACATATTCAGGGTGTCATGGCCATGGTACTGCTCATTTACCTTCCTGTCAGAGGAACCGTCAAAATACGCCCCATCCAGCCAGTCCTTGTAGAGTTCCAGGCTGAAGCCAACCCTGTCCTCATCATTCGTGACAGAGCGGCGTAATTTTACCCCCTCCAGCCTTTCACCGGGGCCCGTTCTTTTACGCTCTCCATGCCTTCTTGAGGCAATGAAGGGGAGGTCCAGGGCATACATTGCTGAAATCTTAAACCCTATCCTGGACTTTTCTGCCTTTTTGGACCAGGGCCTGGCGCACATCAGGTTCCATGCCGAATCCTCCAGGGCCTCCGGGTCCCATGCCCCGTTCTCATCAATTATGCACAGGTCCTTCAGGATACCCTTGTCCCATCCCCTGATTTGATTGGTTATGTACTCCCTGTCCCTGTAAATTCTTTCCCTTTCCTTGCGCCTCTCTTCACTGCTGTATCTCATGTACGATTCCGGCCCGAATACCATGTCCCACAGGACATCAAGGTGCTCCCAGGACTGCAGCTCCTTCAGCTTTTCCATCTTGTTCAGGTCATTCGCATCTGCAATGGTCACCATCTTTGAGGAAAGGGTGTTGGGTATGTACTTCACTGCTGCGCCAAGGGCAAGCACACCCAGCCCAACCGCCGGAGGGGCCAATACTGTCTCCAAACCGGAAAAGCCGGGCAGGCCGACCTTGTTTGTAATGAATCCGGTTGAGGCGATGCCTGCGGTGTATAATGCGGCCTTGGGGCTCTTCCTAATCATCCAGCCCCCGGCCCGGTAAGAGAATTCCATGGGCTGGATCAGCCTGTACATGTCCTTTGTCAAATCCCATGCTGTGTTTCCCTCAGCTGACCTGGCCCTTTTCATTTTTATGGTTTTCACTCCATCTGCCTCCTGATTCTGAATATATTTAGGGGTAAAGGATTAATCTCTTTGCATTGGGGTGCAACACTGTTATAGCGGCAGGGTGCAACCCACCAAGAAATAAATTCTTTATTTTATTTTCTCCTTGTAGCGCATTTCACCCTCCACAAGCGAGGCAGACCTTCCACAGAAGGGGCAATGGGGCCAGGGGTCTCCAACCCTATCCTCTGTATATATGTTTAGCCTTTCCTCCTTATAGTCGCATTTTGGGTAACTGCATTCATGACTGAAGTTATCAATAAAATGCTCAGGGTCTCTAGGGTTTCCAGTTTCCGAGTATGTACACATAATATCGTTTTTACCGCATTCCGGGCACTGCAGCCAGGGCTTCAGGGACCTGAAATTGAATTTGGGGGGCTTAAATCCGTGGCGTTTGCGTCTGGATTTACAGGACATGATTCCCTTTAATACGCAAATTTTATAAGGCTTTGCAACAGCCGGGAAGAGCTATTTATAAACCATTTTAATAACTGAATATAATTGAATAATAAGGTGAAGAGAATGGTTGACCTGAAGCAGCAGCGTTTGAAGGCCCTGATTTCAGAGCTGGAAGCCATCCGGGGCAGGCACACAGAGCTGATAACCGTTTACGTGCCTGCCGGGTTCAGCCTTAACAGGGTCTCTGGGCAGATCAGGAACGAGCAGAGCACCGCCCAGAACATAAAGAGCAAGGCCGTGAAGAAGAACGTCATGGCCGCCCTGGAGAAAATCCTCCAGCATCTGAAGCTCTACAAAAAGACCCCTGAGCACGGCTTGGTAATATTCTGCGGAAACGTCTCGGAAAAGGAGGGTGTCTCTGACCTGGAAATCTGGGCAGTGGAGCCCCCTGAGCCCGTAAAGGTCAGGTTGTACCGCTGCGACCAGGCCTTTGTCCTGGACCCCCTGAAGGAGATAGTCAGGGAGAGGGAGGTATACGGCCTGATAGTTATTGACAAATCCGATGCAGAGATAGGCGTCCTGAAGGGCAAGAAGGTTTCAAGCCTCAAGCACCTGGACAGTTTAGTCCCAGGCAAGACCGCTAAAGGAGGATGGAGTCAGGCTCGCTATGCACGTGTCAGGGAGGGCATACTCCACGACTTCCTGAAGAAGGTGGGGGAAATCGCCTCAAAGGAGTTCAAGGAGCTCAGGGACCTGAAGGGAGTGGTGCTGGGGGGGCCCGGCGCTGTAAAGGACGAGTTCCTGAAGGGGGAATTCCTTGACTATGAAATCCAGAAGAAGGTCCTTGGGACCCTGGACACCTCCTACACAGGCATGCCGGGGCTTGAGGAACTCCTCAACCGTGCGGAGGAATTGCTCGCAGAGGCCTCCATAACCAGGGAGAAGAAGCTACTTGCCAGGTTCTTTGAGCAATTAAAGAAGGACTCCGGCCTTGCAGTTTATGGTTTCCATGAGACAATGGAGGCCCTGAAGAAGGGGGCGGTGGAGATGATACTGATTTCCGAGGCCTTTGACTGGATTAAGGTGGGCCTGGAATGCCCCAGCTGCAAATTCACCACAGGCAAGACCATCCGCAGGGATCAGCTGGAGGAGCAGAAGTGCCCCGAGTGCGACGCCAGGCTGGAGCTCACAGAGGAAAAGGACATGACAGAGGACATCCTGAAAACCTCGGAGCAGATGGGAACCGACACAGAGGTAATATCAATTGACACCAGGGAAGGCGAGCAGCTTAAGGAGCTGGGGGGAATAGCAGGGATTCTCAGGTACAAGCTGGAATAAATCAATCCTGATTCTTAGCAGACCCCTCATACGGCTCGCTGAACAAAAGCTTGGAAAAACACCATACATTTGGGTCCTGCCTCATCCTCAGATAGACCTCCGATGACTTCCCGTGCGGGTCCGCATAAAACTCGCTACCACAACCACTAATATTGCGAGCCTTCTGCACCTCATACATCCATGCAGTATTTGCCACATTCTTCATCATCTGCTCCCTCTTGGTAGCGAATTCTGGATGGTTCTTTTCCATATAATACATCTCACCCAGCTGCGAAAACAATTCATGCACAACAGGATAATCATGCCTATCAATGTACCCCCTTTCCTCCAGCGCTATGCACAAATCCCTCCTCAGGTCAAAACCTATTCCCCCATGGAGCCCTTCATGCACAATCAGAGCATCGATGGGATAATCTAATATGCTGGGTGTCCACATAGCGCTCGATCCATAGTAGTATCTCAGAATGATTTTGGCTGCTTTCTTTGTTGGTATGAAGCAATAGCTTTCTAATCCCTTGCTTGATTTTTCTCTTACTGCCAATACCTCTGTTTCCAGGCTTCTTTCAAATACATTCTCACTGAGCCCAACCCTTGATTCAGGTCCCCTTGAAAGCCACTCTTTTATCTTCTCCTGTTCGCCTTCATGCAAACCCTTCCAGCCCACGTTCTTTGCATACACTCCATTGATTGAAGAATACCCAGGGAGCTGCTTGTCAGAGTATATAACCAGGTCTGACCCCTCTATATCCAGCACTATGAAAGTGCTGTCAACTTCTCCTAATCTTCCCAGGTATTTCAGGGCCTTATCAAAGGATTCCTTCAGCATATTATCACTTATGTAACTACTAAAAAGTAATGCTTTTTGATTTATAAACCTTTCTATTACTTGAACTCCCCGAAAATCTTCTTGTCAGCCCTGTAAACAGCCAGGGCAACCGCTATCCCAATCAGGGCCCCCACCAGGATATCATACCAGGTGTGCACGCCCAGCATGAGCCTGGAAATCCCCACCAGGGCAGGAACAATATACAGGAGCAGGAACCTCTTTTCCCTGATTATCACAAAAAAGGAGGTGAAGCCTGTGAATATGGCTGCTGCATGCCCTGAGGGGAAGGAGGCATCTTCAGGGCAGTAGGGGTTGCAGTTCTCCCCGGGGCAGGGGATGCATATCCTTTCCGTATCCAGCGTCGCCTTCATGGAAACAATCAAAAGGAAGCCTATGGCAAGGCTGGGAATCAGGATAATCAGGAAACTCTTCAGGCGCCTGGTCCTTTCTGACCCGGGCTTCGCATACCTGAATAAAATATAGATTACAAACAGGATTCCGGCTATGCCTGCCCAGAGCGAGGGCGAGCCAATAAGACTAATTACATACCAGGGATTAGGATACATTTTAATCTATTGGGTTCAGGAGAATAAAAATCACTGCTTCTAGCATTTATTCGTTAGCTCATCCCGAATAATGGCCTTTAATTTAAAATCATAAACCCTTCTGAACTTTTTCATTGACCATTTCAGGAGTTTGGCACTTCTATGGTCATCCCTTGAAACACCCTCTGGCCCCAACCCTTGGAGCGTGCGGAAAAAATCAATAACGCAACTGCCGTATGAAACCCCTGCAATATGGGCCTCTTCAATACCATCTCTCATTAACCAGTCCTTTGCCACAAGGAACTGATCGCCTTTACCATCAGGAATGAATACCATGCCTGGAAAATATCTCCTCATGGGAGGATAGATTAGCTCTGAATCCTCGGATTCGCTCTCTCCAGCCAAAAAATAAACTTTATTATCCCCTTTGAGATATACACCTATTTCTTGGGCAATCCTATCAAAAACTTCCTTGTTATACCTTGTAGTTTCCTCACCCATTTCTCTGGGGTGGTCAATATATGGTGTTTCCGCATGGACAACAGTTAATGCCTTCATACCAAAAAAAAGGAGGATTATATTTTAAATGCTTATGGTTTACCCCGCAAGCAGCTCGTCCAGCAGTTCCTTCTCATCTTCCCTGAGCTTATTCCGGACCCTCTGCAGGCTCTCAAGGCTTTTTGGTCCTACCAGGTTCTCCAGGGTGTCGCCTTCCTTAATATGCTTCCCTACTATCACGTCCTCCATGGATATGGCGACCTTGTCCCCTGATTTTGCCTCATCCACGTTCTGCCCCTGGGACTGGAGCTCCTTTATCTCGCCTATGACCTTCTTGCCCTTCCTGAGCTTGTAGCCAGGCTTGATGGTGCCCTTCAGGACCTCCACCCCGAACACAGCGGGCTTGCACTGCCTAAAAACACACCCAGGGAGAATCTTAACCCTTCCGGGATGCACAGCCTTCCTCAGCATCCCCTCAATCTCCCTGTTCTTCCTGTCCAGAACCCATTCCTCATGCATCTCTATCAGCCTGTATATTATATCCGAGCTGAACAGGGCAATGTTATTGTCCTTTGCCAGCTTCTTAATCCCCTCAGGCACCCTCACATTAAAGGCAAATATCAGGGGCTCCTTAAAGCTCCTGATTTCCATTATATCGTTCTTTGTCAAATCCCCTACCTGCGCCTTTCTGATGGCTATGCCCTTCTCCCTCAGCACCTTTATCAAGGCCTCCAGGCTTCCCAGGGTATCTGCCTTGAGCAGGACACCCTCCTTGTCTGTTTCTATCTCAACCTCCTCTATCTCCTTCCTGACCTCTTCTTCAGCCCTGGCCAGCTCCTTCTCATCCCTTACAGCCCTTACAGGGGACCCTGCAACAACCCCCTCCAGGCCGGGGGCGGAAATCTTTATCCCGGATGCAGCAGAGACAGAATCCTCCTGCCTGAATTTCTTCTCCACCCTGAGCTCCTTCAGGGGCTCCGGCTTCAGGAGCGCCTTCACCCTGGTCTTCACAATCTCCTTCCCGCCTATCACCAGGTGGTCCCCCTTCCTGATTTCACCGTCATAGAGAATGACATCTATGGTGGCCCCCAGGCCCTTGAACTCCTTGACCTCCAGGATGGTTCCCTTGCCCTCCCCTGGCCTGACCTCCAGCCTGCCCTTCAGGAACCTCTGGGCAAGCCCGGCAAGCATCACCAGGAGATCAGCCACACCCATCCCGGTCTTCCCGGACACCGGGACTATAGATATTTGCTTCGCAAAATCCTTGACCCTGTCATACCTCTCTGCCTGGAAGCCCTCTGCACCGAGCTGGCCCACTATCTTATAGAGCTTGTCCTCCAGGGCATCCCTGACCCTGTCCGGCTGGGCCTTCAGGGCCTCTGAAAAACAGGCCCCCTCCTGGGGAATCCAGCCTGGCAGCATATCCGTCTTGGTGGCAGCCACCACAAAGGGCGTCTTGAACTCCTTCAGGAAGGTGATGCTCTCCCTGGTCTGGGGCTGCATGCCCTCGTTAATATCTATTACCAGCACAGCAAGGTCAGCAATGGCCCCGCCCCTCTTCCTTAAGGTTGTAAAAGCTGCATGGCCGGGCGTGTCAATGAACAAAAGACCTGGTATGCTTACATCTATCTTCATCTTCTCCAGAAGGCCCCTGCACACACCCTTTACCACCTTTATGGGAATCTCCGAGGCGCCTATGTGCTGGGTAATCAGGCCAGCCTCCCCCTTGGCGACAGTGCTGCCCCTAACGCAATCCAGCAGGGTTGTCTTGCCATGGTCCACGTGCCCCAGTATTGAGACGATTGGCTGTCTTATCATGCTAATCACTATTAGATATTCTATCCTTTATTATATATTTACACCTAGAAAATGCAAAAACTTTAAAAATTAAGCAAAATACGCTTTACCAGAGGAAGGGAAGCCCCTTAACCTCCAATTCTGAAGACCTTTGTGCCGCACTTGGGGCACAGGCCCTTTGTTGCGGGTTTTTTGTTCTTCAATGTTACCTTCTGCGGGTTTTTTATCTCAATCTTTCCTCTGCACTTCACGCAATAAGCTGTTGTCATAATGGTTACCTCCTGATATTTAATTCTATTTGTATCCGGGATATAAAAGCTTTAGGCTGCTGAAAACAGGCCAAAAATGACCAAAAATCCGTAAAATCAAAGCTTTTTAACCCCTGAATACAATTAAGGGCATTAGGAGGTCTTTAAAATGGCAAAACTGCCTTTAGCTCCCTTTGAAAGGATTTTAAGGGAATCTGGGAAGAATATACGGGTGAGCCTGGACGCGGCCCAGGAGCTCGCAAAGGCCATGGG
>JAUXAV010000287.1 GCA_030619735.1 Candidatus Aenigmatarchaeota archaeon
GTAGTAGGCAGCAACCCGGAAACCGGAGCACCTATCGTTAGTAGCAAGACCTTTACTAAAATCAAATCTACTGCTATCGAACAGGATGCCTATGATGTAGCTAATGCTTTAGTGGGTCTGCAAAAGTATCCCCTTAGTGAGATCAGATTCGAAAAAGAATTCCAACTTACGGAGTAGTTAACTAGTCGTTAGTGAATAGTGAATAGTCGTTAGCCAGAAAAAACGATGAAGCAAAGGAGCGGCTAATAACTATAAACTAAAACTGAAAACCGATAACGGATTTACCTACTAGTAAATCCTCAAAGAAGGAGGTGAAAAATATAATGGCCACCGAATTAGGAGAAGTAACCAGTTATAAGAGACTTTATCTGCAGTTTAGGGATAGTGCAGGCAAAACCATAAATCTGACCTTAAATAATCCCAAGAATGTAGATGACGGAGATTATGTCGACTTTGCAGCACAAGATGCAGCTGTCGAGGGAGTGATGGATACTGTCATCGCTAAGAACATCTTCCATAATAATGGGAATGACTTAGTAGCCAAAGTAAATGCAAGAATACTTGATTATAAGTCTACTGATGTTATGGATGTGTAGCAAAAAGGCAGTAGCCTTTTTGCGGTTAGTTAGTTAGTTGGTTAACTGGTTTGCTGGTTTTAAAAACCAAGACTAATAAATTAAGACACTCTCTAATCAATTAGCAGTTAGCTAATGATTACTTGGTAAAGGGGACAGGTAGTTTTTTAACATAAAAAGTTGCCTGTCTCCAGTCTCATCACACATTACACATTACAGATTACGATAATTGGCTAATGCCAAATTAGCCAGAAAGGAGGAAGTCTATGTTAGAAGCAATCTTAAGTAAATATCTACTCAATGCCATACTCATTGCTCTCGTCTCTATAAGCTATGGTTTCTTAAAGAACAAATTAGGAGAAGACAGAGCCAGTGCTATCAAAGAAGCCATCCTCTCTGCCATGCTCTGGGCAGAAGAAGAATTAGGGATAGGAAATGTTAATCAGAATTGGTAGATAGCCTGGTAGAAGTTAATAGAAATACTGGCTGATAAGAATATCAGTTTAAGGAAGAGTGAGGAGAAGGCAGTGAAGATGATGATGAAGGCCAATGTAGGAAGAATCAACCGGCAGACCTATGATGTCCTGTTGAAGAAAAAATTAATAAAAGATAAAAAGGTCGTTCAGCAGTCACTCTTAACTAGTCGTTAGTGAATAGTGAATAATCGTTAGCAAGAAGTTAGCGTGGAGCGTATAGCGTATAGGAGCGGGCTACAATTGTAAGCATAATTGGTCTAC
>JAUXAV010000137.1 GCA_030619735.1 Candidatus Aenigmatarchaeota archaeon
TTATCGAGAACGATAGAAAAGTGAGATGATTAAAGAAAAAGAAATAGAAGAAGCTAAAGAACTATTGAAAGGGGGATATATTAACATTACTCTCTGGCGAAGGCTCTTAAGAATTGAACAAATCTATCTTCGTGGCGAAGAATACAAATATCGTCAAGAACAGCGTTCCCAGACAGAACGCTTCACAGATAGGAGGCTGAAATGAGACTTTTACTTTTGAGGCTTTTCCTCAAAATTTACCTGTTTAACTATTCTCGAGGGATACGATTGCTGGTCAAGACGCAGGAGGAACGGATTGCCATCGAAGTCGGGGCGGTCCATGGGCGCTTAGTGCACATGAAAACGTGTCCAAAGTGCAACGAGGCACTTATTCGCTATGCTAGGAGCTCCACTGAGAATATGGCTTTCTTTAAGGAGCTGTTGAGCGAGGCACAGGGTTTGGTG
Organism: Candidatus Aenigmatarchaeota archaeon; assembly: GCA_030619735.1. Taxonomy (GTDB): domain Archaea; phylum Aenigmatarchaeota; class Aenigmatarchaeia; order QMZP01; family JAUXAV01; genus JAUXAV01. Next base: position 445 of record JAUXAV010000137.1, read on the forward strand.
AATACTGTCGAGCGTTCCGAGGCAGAACGCTAAAAAGGAGGTGAAAACATGAATGCTTGGTGCCCGAAATGCCAAAAGCACACTCCTTTTACTACTCACTCTTACCATGATGGTAAGGGCAATCGGATTAGGGAAGAAGATGTCTGCGACAACTGCCACCAGACTGTATCTATTAGGCACTATCAACCTAAAGAGAGATTTGGTGGCTAGAAAAGGAGGAGAATATGAGCCTTTGTGATTACTGCTTAATCAAAGACGGTTTGTGTGCTCATCTTAAGGCGGTGATGAAACACAGCTTAAGGAATACCGGTATTGATGGCTCCCAGCTCTGCCCGCTAATCTTGGCTGCCGGTGAGCCGAATAAGACAAGAGAGCTTATAGGCAAACAGCGCTCTGAGGGAGAACATTGAAAAAGGTAAAAAGACAAAATGTGTATTGCGATGCTTATATGGAAGTGCTCAGGTTCAAACGCCAACTTGAGCAAGTAAATAGCCTTAAGGAATTGCGGGGAATCGCTAAGTCAATCAAAGGAGAAGATGCCCTTAAATTTGGCTCATGTATTGGCGAAAGGGCATTGGCTCTTAGATTTCAAGAATTAGGGATGTGTAGCTCAGTGGTAGAGCATCAGTCTCCAAAACTGAGGGTCGGGGGTTCGAATCCTCCCACTCCCGCCAAGCGCAGATTACTGCCCTAAGTAGTAAACCATTAACCACCCCCAAAAAACGCCCGGATATTGATTCTGGTGCGTCCTAGATACAGGAAAAGAGGTAGCCCCTGGCTAATTCAAGGCTGGGGGCTCTTTTTGTCCCTTAAACTTGATTAGCACTCCCCGCCAGACTGCCAACGAGTTTTCAAAAATAATGCCCCGGGGGGCTTGACAAACAGCCAAAGGGGGTGTATAATCCTGTAACACTATCTGGGGAAGGTGTTACACTGGAAGTTAGAGTAAGAACCGAAGATTTGTCATCGGTCGCTAATGCAGCCAAGGAGCTGGGGCGACCGAGAGTTACCATTTACCGCTGGATTGAGGCCGGCAAGATTGTCGGCATCAAGCTCGGCGGTATTTTATTTATCCCTAAGAGCGAAATAGAGAGGCTTCAAAAAGAGAAAGCCACTGAGGAGGCAACCTCAGTGGCTTAATCGAAGGGGGTGGTGAGGCGCAAGCACACCTCTACTCACCTTTTTTATTGTAGCACGCCTCGAGCCCCCCTGTCAACGGAAAGGAGGAACCAAGCGATAACTAAAACCAGCACCGGGGAGCAGCAGGCAAAAATAAGAAAGGAGAATTAATCTGTGAAAAAGTTTCTAAAGAAAAGATTCCTGGGTATTCCACTCTTTGCTATTCTATCAGTCGTGCTTGTGGGAACTGTAGCATTAGCAGTCGTTACAATCAGCAACCTGTGGACATCTCCAGATATTACTGTCACCAAGGAGCCAATACCACCTCCCGACAATGAGCTTCTTGTAATCAGTTCACCTGACTTTACTGAAGCTCGCAGCATTTACAAGGACAGCCACACATATATTAGTGTCCAAACTGTGAACCCCAGTCCCTCAGGCGCACCAGGCTATAGCGATGTGCTATTTGAGTTCGCAATCTACAATGCTGGGATTGCCGAAGGAGACGTTATTCTTGAGTATCGAGAGGTAGTTGGAGGAGATTGGCTCCCTCTGGCCCTGACACAAGGTGAAAGCAAGTTGGTCGGCACATTCGGGCCCGCTGGCGGCTTCCCGGTAGGGTATGGCTATGACGTAACCACAGAATTCAGAGCCAAGTTCACCAAAACGGGGATTTACTACGCACAAGTCCAAGCCGTAGGAACTAGCAACTAACTAAAGGAGCCTGCTGCTCCCCGGTGCTGGTTTTAGAAAGGAGGCAACTATGGCGGTTGAAGAGCGAAGAGGCTGTGGTTTCCGCAAAGTGGGAGGAATGTACCTCTGTGGGGAATATATCAGCGCACCCTGCGACAGGATGCCTTTCCCGTTGACCGTTTGCCCGGTCTGTGGCCAGGGCATAAAGGTTTCCAGAGGCTTTACCCAGGTTAATCCCTACCAGCTCTGGGGCATACACCGGGATTGTAAAGACCACTTCCGACCATGCTTCCTCTGCGACCCCCAGGACCAGCCGGCCTACATCATGCTGGTTGGTGCCGGCAACTACAAAACCAAAGAGGACTTTCTGGATGAGGCTCACCATATGGGAATATCCAAAAGGATCCCGTTTATCCCAAAGGGACTGGAGTTCGGTAAGACAGTTATCTACTTGGCTCATCCCAAAGCCTGCGAGGTTAAAGAGCCGGCAGCCCTACAAGAAGCAATGGCTATCGTGGAAGAGGCACAGACCAATCAGCCGAGGCTCCTGGAAACCGAGAAAGTCACAAAAGCCCTCGGCATTTTTTGTGCCTTCATCCCCAAGCGGGTCGAGAAACTCATCTGGGAGAGCCAAGCCACTCCGGAAGAGCTAGAGAAATTAGAGAAGCGGGGAATTACCCCAGTAGTGATACCTGATGGAGATGCGGACCATGCCTAATGAGCAAATACGATTCACCACCCGAGTCCTCGGCCCTGCTGCCGCCTACAGGTTAGAGAACCGCCAGGTCACTCAGACTCTGCGCTCTGAGAGCGACAGCGTCGCCAATGCCTTCCTTCTCGGGCGAGTCAGCCCCGGTGACCGGTTGGAAATCGTCCTGGACAACAGA
>JAUXAV010000035.1 GCA_030619735.1 Candidatus Aenigmatarchaeota archaeon
TCGTGCTTGTCAATCCAGTTCTCCAGTTCCTTCAGTTCCTTGGGGGAATTCCCCACCCCAGAGGAGTTCCCTACGCCGGTTATCAGGACCTTGTCCCCCTTCCTGGTCCTGGCAAGGCTCCTTTTTATGCTTTCCAGCACACTGGAGTATGCGTCCTTTATGGGTTTCCTCATGGGCATTATAGCTTCTTCAGGGCTCATCTTCACTATTATGGAGTCCAGGGGTATGTTCTTCTTTACCACTACATTCTCTATGTAGGTCCTTTCCACGCCGGGCCCTCCCATTGCAACGCCAACACCCTCTGCAAGGCTTCCTGTCTTCTCCCCTTCAAGCTTTGCAGCAGCATCGATTGTTATTATCCTGGCAACCCTGTTCTTCTTTAGAATCCTTTCCACTGCTATCCCGGGCCTTCCTATCCTGCCCCCGGGACCCCTGGCCTTCAGAAGGATGACCTTCCTGCCCTCAAGGTTTATCTGGGCCATGAGTATGCCGTCTGCGATTTCCCTTCCCTTTCTGTTGCCCATAAGCTTTGAAATCACATATGGTCCTAACCCGTCTCCAATGGGCTTTCCCTTTGCCAGGGCAACGGTTCCCTTTGCCATGGCCTTTGCCATCCTCTCAACCATGGGAAGCTGCATCTGGATTATCAGGGCTATCTGGTAGGATTTCTCCTTCTTTATCAGTTCTACATAGTGCCTCACAATCTTTGCAATCTGGTGCAGGGTTATGCCCCCTGCCAGGCCCATCCCCATGGAAGCCCTTCTCTCCTCGCTCATCTTGGGGGCCACCTGCTTGACAAAATACCTGAACCTCTGCCTCTCGTTCTGTATTACATGGTCGAGTTTTTTCACTATCCCGAATGGGTCCAGGGAGATAGGGGTTATTATAAAGAACTCAAAGAACCTGTTAACGCTTTCCTTCAGTCTCTTGTCGGGCTTTTTGGAAATCTCTTTTGTTATGAATTTCTTGGAATTGTCGGATAGGCTCTCAAGCTCCCTGGCAACCCTTTCGAGCTTCCACATTATCTGGGAAATCATGAGCCTGGGATAGAACATGAAGAAGACCATCATAATTCCAAAATATATTATTATGGTCCACCATTCCCCTCCTAATCCTATTTGGGACAAAACCATCGGGTCCATGAAATCACAGATTTAAAATATACTGTTATTATTATATATAAAAGCGTAATTAAATATGCGGGATTGGAAGGTTTCATAAATTATAGGCTGGTTCGATGTTTGACTGGAAGATTATTGCGGCGGTATTTATTGCACTGCTGGTAGTTTCCTATGTGATAATAGGGGTCCCTGGGATAAGGGACTTCTTTGGGGGGATTGCATCAGGGGTTGGTAAAGCACTTGAGAGCTCGCCCTTTGGCGGGCTTTTCTCTTCAGGCGGCGTTAAGAAGATATATGCCGAGATAACCCTTTACCCGGATACCTTTTCCCTGAAGCCCGAGCTTCCTGTCAATATAACCTTGGGTGATACTGTCCTGCAGGATTTCAGGGGGGAGATAAGCATGGACCTGGCAAATGATACGATAAGCATGAAGCAGGAAGGCTCTTCCCTGGTGATAAGCCCCAGGCTGGACCTGGTTGTGATTGAGGGCCTGAAGATAAGCAGGCTTGACCTGGAGAACATGAAGGCGAATGTGAAATCCGGGGACATTGATACTGATGTGGAGAACGGGACCCTGGAAATCCTGGACTTCCTGGGGGAGGGGAAGATAACAGAAGAATATATCATGCTTTCAGGGAATGTCACAAAGGTTAAGGGGAACGGGTGGGAGATTGGGTGAAAGGGAATTCCGGGGTTTTTCTTCTCTTATTCCTTCATCATTGTTTCAACAATCTTGGCATAGGCAGGCCTGGTTATCAGGACGCCCACTAAAACCCCTACTATTGTTGTGATTGCAAAGCCCCTTACGAATTCTGCAACAAGGACTATAAGGGGGAGCATGGCCAGTATGGTGGTGGAGGATGCGCCGAAGATTATGAAGAAGGCGTGCTTTATCTTCTCCTTTATGGTGTAGATTCTCTTCCTTCCCCCCCCTGATAGGGCCTCATCGGCTATTATAATCTGGTGGTCCACCCCGGTTCCTATCACGGCTATTATTCCACCTATTGCAAGCAAATCAATCGTCCAGGACATGAAACCCAGGATGGGTATGAGCATCGCCCCTATCCAGGTGCTCATGTCTATCTCGTGCTTCTTCCACCAGACCAGGCCTATAAATACTATGTCCGCAATAAGGACGATACCCCAGATAAGGGCGTCATTTACTGCTGCAATGCCCAGGATTATTATCACCTCTGAGAATGCAATGAGGAGCATGGGCAGGGCTATCTTTACGTTCCTGTATCTGATGAATACAATAAAAAAGACCACCACGCCCGCAAGCAATGCGGCCTGGATTGTAGAGCCTATAAAGCCTGCGCCCAATGTGGGGGATATTATATCCATGGAGACGGTCTCAAGGCTTACTGGTATTGCACCCGCCCTCAGTATTGTCTGGAGCTCGAGCTTCTCCTTGATCGCATCCTCCTCCCTTTCCCTCCAGCCCTCTATCTGCGGGCTTGTATAGGGAACCCCCCCCAGATTGGCCGATATCCTGAGGCTTGAGACAGGCTCATTGTCCAGGTAAAGGATTATCTCACTGTCCTTCAGGTAATAATCCCCTGAAACCAGATCCATCCTCTGGGGGATTCCCGAGGTGATGTCTGCAAATCTTCTTGCTCCCTCCTGGGACACCGAAACAACGAAATAGAATCTGTAGCCGTTTCCTGTCGGCATTATGCCGGAACGCTGGGGGTCTGAATAAACAAGCTCTATGTCCTTGCCATGATAGGATGTTCCCAGGAACATTAAATCCGTTCCTGTGCTGTTGAGGTATTGGAACTCTATATCCTTTAAAGTGAACGAACCGTTGGGTTCTATTATGCTGTTGTTCAACCTTATTGAATTCCCCGGGAGGACATCTATGGGGTATTTGTCTTCACCCAGCTGCATCGTGCTTTTGTTATTCTTTATCTCGCAGGGCTTTGTGATTTTTGCCATGAAGTTTCCCTTCCTGGAGAGGAGGTCTTTTACTACTCCTGTTTCCAGGCCGGCTGCCTCTATCTGTATCAGGCCTCCCAGGGACCTGAAATGGATTTCCTTTAGGCCGTATAGATTCGCCCGGGTCTGGAGCGTTGCCAGCACCTGCTCCATTTCATCATCTGTTACATTTCCCTTGGGCTCAAGGATTATCCTGGTGCCGCCCTTTATGTCAAGGCCGAAATCCAGGTTTAGCCTTTCTATATTTCTTACATCTATTCCCAGGCCATTGGTTATATTGAATCTGAATTTTTCCCCGTTTGCCAGCAGGGTTACCGGCCCTGTCAGGTCCTTTGTCTTTGATTCCCAGTCCGAAAGGTCCTTTATCTCTTCGCCATTGATATGGGTTATCAGCATACCCTGCTCCAGGGATTTCCATGCTGTGGAGTTTGGAATAACATAGGCTATCTCCACCCCGTTCCTGCCGTATGGGTACATCTTAAAGCCTATTGCAAACACTGCGCCAAGGACTATTATCAGCAGGAGCCATATTCGCCAGTATTTCAGCATCTTCTCACCTCTTACTCAATCCCCTTTTTCTCAACATACCATCTCAAAAGGACGGAGTTCTGAAGCCAGGTATTGATTATGTCTATTGATATGCCTATAAGCAGGACCATGGCTATCTGGGAAAGGACAGGGGAGATTCCTGATATGAGCAGGGCAGACAGGGCCCCGATTGTGGTAAAGGACATGGTGAGGCCTGTTTTCAGGGCTCCTCTTATCTTTTCTTTTACTGGGCCGGATTCCCTGATGAGCCTTGTTGTCAGGAGTATGTCCGTGTCCACTGAGTAGCCTATGAGCATGAGTATTGCCGCGAAGCTTGCAAGGGAGAGGGATATTCCGAATACCTGCATAAGCGCAAGGGTTATCACTATGTCTGAAACAGCGCACAGTATCACGGCAAAGGAGGGGACAAATGTTCTGAATATCACAAAGACTATTATGCCCATGAAAATGAATGCAATTATTATGCCCATCTGGGCCTGGTTCCAGAATGCCTTGCCCAGGGCAGGACCTATTGTCCTGACAGAGAATTTTCCTGTATCAATTCCCAGCTTGGCTATTTCATCCAGGACCGCTTCATAATCTGTTTCAGCATCCACTGCTATCATGAGCTGGTAGCCTGAAAGGCCCTTCAGCTCCCTTATGTCAACAGGGCCTATTATGCCTGAAAGCCGGTTCTCAAGCTCCATTATATTCGTTGGATTCTCTGTTTCCAGTGTTATGAGTGTTCCGCCCCTGAGCTCTATGTCCCTCTCAAACCATTCACCTGTCTGTATGTAATTGTTCGCCAGTATCCCGATTGAAAAGATGAAAAGTGCTACAGGGACTATTAGGAAGAGTTTATAGTTCATGCAAACCCCTTTGTTTTTATAACTTTATCTTTTGAGAATTAAATATAAAAGGGCATGAATATAACAGCTGGCAACAAGCCTGTATGGGATGCAAGTGGTAGTATATGTTTGACTGCATAATAGCAGGGGCGGGGCCTGTGGGGCTCTATACCGCAAAGCTGCTGGAAAGGAAGCTCAGGGTCCTGGTTCTGGAGGAGCACAGGAGTATTGGCAGCCCCAGCCATTGCTCCGGGCTTGTATCCGGGAATCTGGAGCAGTTTGTAAGAATAAGGAGGGAATGGGTTGAGAACGAGGTTAAGGGAGCTGTACTGCACTCTCCCTTTGGTTCGGAAATCAGGCTTGAGAAGCCCGGGACCGCGGCGTTTGTGATAAACAGGGAAAAATTTGACCAGGATATCGGAAAGGATGTTAAATCCGGGGTTGCATTAAATACCAAACTCCTGGACTTTAAGGTTGGAAGGGATTCTGTTAGTATAAAGACCAGCAGGGGGGTTATGGAATCCAGGGTGCTTATAGGTTGTGATGGGGTGAATTCCCTGGTTGCGCGGAAGATTGGCAGCAGGCCCCGGGAGGTTGTGAACGGGCTGATAGCGATTGTGAATAAGAAGGACCATGGGGATTTTGTTGAGCTCTGGTTTGACAAGAGGCTTACGGATGGTTTTTTATGGAAGATACCCAGGGGCAGGGTAACGGAGTATGGGGGCCTGGGGGCCGGGCTGAAGTTCGGGGTTTTAGAAAGGTTTTTCAGGCTGAAGGGGTATGAGAAAAGGGCAGGGCTTATTCCCATTGGGCCCGGGAAGAGCTATTCCGGGAGGGTGCTGCTGATAGGGGATGCCGCAGGGCAGGTAAAGCCCTGGTCAGGAGGCGGGGTGATTTATGGTCTTACATGCGCGGAGATAGCAGCAAAAACCATCTTAGAGGCATTTGAGAAAAAGGATTTCAGCGGGAGGTTCCTGAAGGGGTATGAGAAGGGATGGAAAAGGGAGATAGGGAGGGGGTTATCAGCAGGGCTGATGTTCAGGAAAATTTATAAGAGGCTGGGAAACAAAAGGATTGAAATGATTTTCAGGACAGGCAGGCATCTGGAATTCCTGATGAACAAGCTGGATATGGACTTTATCCTGTCAAGGCGAACTTTAAGCCGTAATTAATGACTCCCTGCGGCCCGTCCTCATACATCTTCCTGAAGACAGCGCTTACCCTTTTGCCTGTTTCCACTTCCTTTAAATCGCCTATAACCTGGCCGGATATCTGGGCGCCCTCGTCCAGTTTCACTATGGCAACGGCATATGGGCTTTGCTTCTCAAAGCCCTCCGGAGGGGTCCTTATGATTGTGTAGCTTATTATTGTTCCCTTGCCTGAAAAGGGGAAGCATTCTATTTCACCCTTTCTCCTGCACCTGGAGCAGAAACTCCTGGGAGGGAAGAAAACGCTTTTGCATTTCCTGCATTTTGTGCCCTCCAGCCTGTACTTTGCCTTTCTCAGGCGCCAGAACAGTGGAATTGAACTATGGACCATTTTATTCACTCCCGAATATATGAACCAGGGCTGTTGCCCCGCTGCCGCCGACATTGTGCGTCAGGCCTGTTTTTGCATCCTTAACTTGGGTGACGGCCCTGCCTCTCAGCTGTTTGACTATCTCAATGATTTGCTTTATGCCGGTTGCTCCCACCGGATGCCCGAGCTTCAGGCCGCCGTCTGTATTAACCGGTATTCTTCCGCCGATTGCTGTTTCATTGTTAATCAGTAATTTTCTTGCTTCTCCCTTATTGGCAAAACCAAGGTCTTCATAGGCAAGGACCTCTGCTATACTGAAACAGTCATGGACCTCTGCCACATCTATCTTATCAGGCCCCAGTCCTGCCTGCTCATAGGCCTTCCTGGAGGCGACCCTTGCCGCCAGCATCTCTGTAAGGCTTGCCCTGCTGTGGAGCGCAAGGGTGTCCGATGCCTGGCCGGAGCCCAGCACCCAGACCGGGTTGTCAAATTTCCTTGCTGCCCTTTCCGAGGCCAGGATAACCGCAGCTGCCCCGTCTGTTATCGGGGAGCAGTCCAGGAGCCTCAGGGGGTCTGCTATCAGGGGGGAATTCAGGACATCCTGAACCGTTATTTCTTTGTTGAACTGGGCATATGGGTTGTTCAGTCCGTGTTTGTGGTTTTTAACAGGGACCAGGGCCAGTTCCTCCCTTGTGAGGCCAAACTCCCTCATATAAGCATTGGTCATGAGGGCGTAGAGGCCCACGAAGGTTAAACCAACAGCAGACTCCCATTCCTGGTCGCCGGCACCCATAAGGGTTGAGATGGCACTGGTGCCCTTTATGTCTGTCATCTTCTCGGCCCCGGCCGCGACCACTATGTCGTATTCGCCTGATTTTATTGCCATGCAGGCCTTTCTGAATGCCAGGGCCCCGGAGGCGCAGGCGGCCTCGCACCGGGTAGCGGGTATTGGAGTAAGGCCCGCATGGTCCACTGTCAGGGCGGCAAGATGCTCCTGCCCTATGAACCTGCCGGCGCTCATGTTGCCTATATAAAGGGCCTGTATGTCCTTTCCCTCAAGGCCAGCATCCTTTAAAGCCAGGACCCCGGCCTCTGTTGACAGGTCCCTGAGGGATTTGTCCCAGTGCTCGTCAAGCTTTGTGCAGCCTGCTCCTATTACCGCTACCCTGGTCATATTATCACTCCTTTAGCTTCCCCTTAAGCCTTACATAGGTCCCGTAGTCTATGTTCCTTTTCCTGCTGATGTAGTGGTCTGTTAGGGGGGCCTTGTCCCTTCTTTCAAGGATTTTATCTGTTACCGTGAAGATGAAGGAGTCAGAGCCTGCCCCGGAGCCGTAGCTTGTCAGGAGGATTTTTTCGCCCGGCTTTGCCGTATCAAGGACCCTGGAGAGCCCCAGGGGGGATGAGCCTGAGTAGCAGTTGCCTATCCTGCTGACCACAAAGCCCGGAGCCATCTGCTCTTTGGTGAAGCCCAGGGTCTTTGCAGCGGCTGAGGGGAACTTCCCGTTCGGCATATGGAAGACCGCATAGTTGAAATCCCGGGGCTTCAGGCTGGCCTTCTCCATAATGTTCTTTGTGGCGGAGATTACGTGCTTGAAATAGGCGGGCTTTCCGGTAAATCTGGCGCCGTGGCTCGGATAGTCCTGCCCCTCCCTTCTCCAGAAGTCGCTTGTATCGCTTGTGTAGGAGAGGGTGGAGTCAAGGATTGCCAGGGGGTCCCTGCCTAATATAAAGGCCGCCCCTCCTGCCGCAGCGGTGTATTCCAGGGCATCGCCGGGCCTTCCCTGGGATGTGTCCGCGCCTATGGCGAGGCCGTAATCAATAAGACCGGATTTTACAAGGCCATAGCAGCATTGTATTGCTGCTGTGCCGGCCTTGCAAGCGAATTCAAAATCCGCTGCCATAAGGTCCCTGCCGAGGTCAAGGGCCTCTGCGACCACTGTCCCGGAGGGCTTTACTGCATAGGGATGGCTTTCCGAGCCTATGAATATGGCGCCTATCTTATTGGGCTCTATGCCCGCCCTCAGGAGGGCGTTCCTGCCTGCCTCCACGGATATCGTTATTGTGTCCTCATCCACATCCGGGACTGATTTTTCCTCTATCATCAGCCCCTTCTTTATGCTGTCCGCATCAGTGTTCCATACCCTGGCTATCTCCTCTACAGAAATCCTGAATACAGGGATATAACATCCGTATCCTACTATTCCTATGTCCATCTCTACACCCAGACCTTTGAACAGAGTTAAAGGCCAACCTTTATAAAGGTATTATTAAAGCCTTTTAAGGCTTCCAGACAGGGGTTCGGCAATCTGCCAATAGCAATCATTCATAAAACTTAAAAATAGCTCAGGTGAAATAAGATTATTGGTAATTATGAATCCCCTGCTTTTTATCTGCTTTGTAGTGGGTTTTTTTGTAACCCTTTTTCTGACCCCTCTTTGGATAAGGGCGGCAAGAAAGGCAGTGCTTCTGGGAAGGGATATGAACAAATTTGATAAGTCGGAAACAGCAGAAATGGGGGGGATAACGGTGGTGGCAGGGTTCCTTGCAGGGGTGTTTGTGTATATAGGTCTTGTTACGTTCTATTTCAAGGCCCCGGAGAATCTTATATTCATCCTGGCTGCCATCTCAACCGTGCTTATTGTAGCAATCATAGGGATGCTTGATGATATACTGGGCTGGAAGGTGGGATTAAAGCAGTACCAGAAGATACTGCTCACCCTGCCTGTTGCAATACCCATGATGGTGGTTAATGCAGGGCAGAGCATGACCTATGTCCCCCTGCTTGGCATTCTTGACCTTGGCATAATATATCCCCTCCTTGTAATACCCCTTGGGATAATTGGCGCGTCC
>JAUXAV010000299.1 GCA_030619735.1 Candidatus Aenigmatarchaeota archaeon
GCCTGTCCAGCGGCCAGTAAGATAATCGGCACGCGCTGGCATGGTTGGAAAGCTCGCTATGTAGTGGCGGTCAAAGCGCACCGACCTACAAGCAAAAGCATCCAACGATGATGAGTGGATTACCTGATTGCCATAGCAACCAAGATGGTCACGACGAAGAGTATCTGATATTATCCATATAACATTCATGGTTAATCCTCTGAGACATAGAAAAGGTAATCAAGTTTATATCCGGGAAAGGCTTTTGTTGCCCCAAGAATAAACCTTCCGTTGATACCACGGTCACCTCTTCTTACGCTGTAAATTAGGTCTTTCGATATTCCCATCGTTTGGGCTAACTCAGCCAAGTTTCGGTATTTCCCGTTACATAACTCAAAAACCCTTGTCTTCAGTTTCATTGCCCTCTCACCTGTTTTCACCTTTTATTCTCTAACGGGCCCTGCCGCTAAGCCCGATTACCACAGGGCTCCGGATACGGGAGGGGTGCGTGCTCTAATTAAGCTGGCGGTAAATCATGGCGGAAAACCCCAGCACCCTGGTTACTCCCGGCAAGACCCGTTTTTCTAGCCACCACTAAACTCCTGCTACTCCTTTATCAATCAAGAACTGACTAAATCGTTCCTGTATCTCTGGCCTTTCTGTGCCTATTTCTTTTATGAAGCGCCTAATCTCAGCTTGTCTCGTGATAATCATTTTTTGAACGTTACGAGGGCCAAAAAGGAGGCCCTTGTCCTTGCGCGGGTAGATACCAGGGTGATAACCCTCGTCTGTTAGGAAGGTATGCGCTCTCCCTATTTGGCTCCTGTCCTGGTCCTGAAAGACAATTCGCCAGCGGAGGGCTCCGCTTTGCCTTTTGGTGGAATAAATATATCCATGAGCATCGAAGTACCCTCTGATGTAATCGTTATTCATCATCCGCTTTCAGCCCCTTTCTACTTTGAGCTACTTTCATCCACCTTCTTCTCAGGAGCCTCGGCTACCTTTGTCTCAGGAGGCTCAGCCGCCTTTTTCTCAGCACCTTTCGCTTTGGGTATTTGGTACAAAAGGGCTGTTCCTTCTTCATACCATTTAAAAAAGGCCTTAATCTTGTCCAGCACTATCATCACTCACCTCACTTGAGGCAGGGCGCTAACCCCCGATTACGGTCACGGCACCACACGGGACGGGCTGAGCTTCTTAAAACTCGCCATGATTTCCCGATGAGATTTACTCATAACAGCACCCTGCCTCAAGAAAACTAAAAGGGCTCAAAGAACACCCACACTCGGG
>JAUXAV010000204.1 GCA_030619735.1 Candidatus Aenigmatarchaeota archaeon
CTGCCAACATTTCCGACTGCCGCTGCCGGCAGGCCTGTTACCAGCTCGGTATTGGGAAAGACCTCGTAATTGCCTGTCTTGGCATGGTGGTCTGAGGTTCCGATACCGGTTAAGCTGGCATGGGCCTTCTCAGCCAGGTCAGCCAGGTTATCGTGAGGAACCACTGTCCCCAGGGTATGCCTGGCGGGGAGGTCATGGCGGGCATTGTTGAGATATTGGGGGTGGTCGTCATCAGCCAATCCGAGAGTGTTGCCGTGATCAATAGTGGCGCCGAAGGATACCCAGTTCGTCCCATTGAAGACCTTTTGGCTGCCTACATCTTCAATCCAGACAGCAAAGCCCGTATTCGGTGTGGTGAATACCCACGCAGAGCCGTCCCACTCGGCTATTTTGTCTTCCTGTGCCAGCCAAGCTCCACTAGCTGTGGCTATGACAAGATAGCGATCGCCGGTTGCGGGTGTCCCCGGTGGCGTGGCCAGCTCGCCCAGGACACTTTCCTGCCAGTCTAACCCTTGGACCACGCTGTCAACGTGGTCTTTGGTGGCTGCATCACTACCAGCAGTAGGTGTTGGCAGCCCGGTTATCCTCTGGGAGTTCATGTCCAGCGGCTTGGTGGGAGCTTTAAGGTCGCCAACCTCAACGCCGGCCATATCCGCTGGAACTATTTCTAGCCAGCTCCAACCTATTGGTGTTCCTTTTGGAAATGCCATCTTTCTCCTCCTTAAATTTTTAACTAACCTTGTTCACAGACGTTAGATTTATTTCTTCATCTTTCCCCTCCTGTTTTACGTGCTCTCACCTATCTTAATCCATTCATAGTCGCCAACTGAGTTCAGAATGCAGAGTGACACATCGGTTTTCTCCTCGTTGTAGGTCACCACTATCCCCTCCCACTCGGGGCCTGGTGGGGGTAGGGGATTATCCAATTTCTTGAGGGCAGGTGCCTGTGCTACACCGTTTATATAAACTGTCATGCCAAATATCCTCTTTAGCTTCAGTGCCCTTGAGGACTGCGTATATCAAAAACTTTGGTGGCCAGTTTAGCGTTTTCATTTCGTTACTCGATATACCCAAAGACGTCAATATCAGTATCTATCTGCCAGTTGGCCCCTACATCAATGCGATAGATTATTTTCCGTTCATCATCTAAACCTATGAGAGTTATCACGTATTGACGGCCCCCTACTGTACAGTGGTCCTTTTCAAGTATAAGTCGGGGAAAAAGGTTTGGCGTAGTCCCATTCTTATATATATTCAAAGCACAAAGGGGGTCAGTTCCGATAGTATCGGCTTTCATGCTCAGTCTCACTATGGCAAATTTAGCACGCTCGCTTGTAAAATTAGTTAAGTCCAACACCGTTGCAGTTAGGAGTCCTGTCCTATTATTATCATTCACGGCTATCTCCGGCTCGTCCTTCCAGATAACATGACTAACCTCTGCCACACCGTTTATGTAAACTGTCATGCCAAATACCCCCCACTTGCTACTGCTCTGTATTTTATCACAATATCGCAGACCGTTGGGTCATCCGCCGCTCCGTCATAGATGGTGAGCTGTATCTTCTTTCCAGCCTTCAGCAAGATGGCGCCTGTCCAGGCGAGCTGAGACTGCGCCGTCAGATTTGCCTTGACCCCGTTTGCTTGAGAAATGAATACCTGCACGGTGGTATCGTCTGTCTGTATAGAGATACCAGAAAAGGTTGCATCATCTGAGCAGTCTACAGGGCAGCGCAATACCAACGATTCAATCAATACATCCTGTGACACCCCAGTAACCAAGTCGTAGGTTGCTGCTGCCTGGTTCAAATCTTCAGTGGTCGGTTTTATCTGGGCTGTACTTTTTAGCTCCATATCCTACTCTCCCTATGACACATCAGGCATCACGGTCACTGCTCCAGACCAGTTCGCCCCCCAACCATTCTTGGTAGCCCCAGCAACACCCCCCCCAGACAAATCCTTATATGGGTTATTCTGTGGGGCCACGCCACTTTCCATGGCTCGATTGTCGTCTATCTTGGTCATCTGCACTTGGTCAATGGTGATAGCCCAACCTGCTGCGGCACCTATCGCCTTAAAGAACCTGTTGCCTATCAGC
>JAUXAV010000348.1 GCA_030619735.1 Candidatus Aenigmatarchaeota archaeon
CGACAAAGAAAGCAGAGAGGCAAGTTACAGTATAATAATGCTGAATGTTGACAGAGACGGTTACTTATTGCACTTGGGGAATGAGCTGACGCATTGCGAGCACTCCCTTGCGCACGGCGGGGCAGAAGAGCCGGAAGGTTATGAAAACAGTTTCCACAGGGCCTTCAGGTCAATGCTCGGCACCCTGGGCATGTACACTGTCCATGAGAACCTGCTGGAGCCTGAAGACAGGCCCGGATTCTGGACAGACAAACCAGGCAGGGGTTCGGTATTGAGCACACCCAACTATATAGGGTTCCAGCTGGCAATGCAGCTGGCCGGGAGCGGGATGGAAATCCCCTATAGGGAGCTTTTCTTGGCAGAGAACCATACTGAAGGCATGAGGATTTTCAGAAGAATTGCCAAACCAACGGTAGTGCTTGTTGACTGGGAAATCCCAAAAAATGTCAGGGCGGAAATGATAGGTGCCTTTGTTGCTATGGGCCTGGATACGAGTGTATTATCGTTCTAATCAGGAAGGGGTTTATGTGGAAAGCCATTCAATTTTTATTCAGGTCTCTCTTGAATGAGTTATTTATTCCGACATGGATACAGTTTTTTAAAAAAACACAACCCTTGCAGATGCTCTTTATATTATTTGAATCAATTCTGCTCATGGACAAGTTAAAAACATCCTTAGCCCTATGAACAGAATTTTCTTTTAATTTCAGTTTTTTAAGAACCTTATTGTCCTGGGCAAGAATCCAGTAGTTTAATTTTGGAGCTTTTTTGCATATACTCCCCTTTTTATGGGGGCACTTCCTGCAAATATCGTCATATTCTCTGACTATCCTGATTTTAATATATGGTTTATTTCTAATCTCAAAACAAATCCTCTTTAAATTTTTCTCAAAATTCCTGTTATAACCTCCGCCATAGAATCGCGGAATGCATAATAAATGATGGGCCCTTATGTTCCTCATATTTCTTAAGAAGAATTCCGGCTTAAATATACCCCTGGAGGACTTT
>JAUXAV010000297.1 GCA_030619735.1 Candidatus Aenigmatarchaeota archaeon
AACCAGGACATCCTTATCCTTGGCGCCGCCTGCCACTCTCTGGGCCCTGACAACGCAGCCAAGGGGCTCTATAAAGGTTCCCTCCTCGTAGGAGAGCTCTGCAGGGAGTTTAAGGACGCCTCCGGCCTTTATGTTAATTTCAGGGATTCTCAGGTATTCTGCAAACCCTCCCGGATGGAACCTGGTGCTGTGCAGGGTCTTGCATGCGGTCTCCCTGCCTGTCCTGCAGAAAAAACAGGAGTTGCAGGGGACATGATGGGTCACAAATATCCTGTCCCCCTTTGAAAACGCAGGGTTTTTGGACTCCTCCACCAGCCCCGAGACCTCATGGCCCAGGACCAGGGGAGCTTTTTTAATCCTGTACCATTCCATCACGTCAGAGCCGCATATGCCGGAGGCCATGACCTTCATAAGGATTTCATTCTCTTTTATTTCGGGTCTGGGGGATTCCTCAAGCCTTACATCCTTGTTGTTATAGTACATTGCCGCTTTCATAATTAATCCGAAGGCTGCTTCTCGCCCTTTGCCTTCTCAAATATGTCCAAGGCCTCCTGGACCGTAGCCTTGCCATGGACTACTGACCTCATGCCCTTTATCATGGGTATTGGGTAATCGTGCTGCCAGATGTTCCTGCCCATGTCCACGCCTATGGCCCCGGCCTGCATGCCGTCATACACAAGCTGGAAGACGTCCTTTTCTGTTTCACACTTCTTGCCCCCTGCCATCACTAATGGGACAGGGCATCCCTCCACCACCTTCTCAAACCCGTCACAGTAGTAGGTCTTGACAAAGCTCGCCCCGAGCTCTGCTGCTATCCTGCATGCCAGGGCCAGGTATCGGGCGTCCCTGGCCATCTCCTTTCCCACTGCTGTCACTGCCATTACGGGCATTCCGTACTGCTCTGCCTCATTCACATAGTTGGCTAGGTTCATCAGGGTCTGCTTCTCATTTGATGAGCCCACAAAGATGGACATGCCCACTGCCGCTGCGTTAAGGCGCAGGGCCTCCTGTATATTGGTGGTTATGGCCTCATTAGATAATTCGGTAAGTATGCTTGTCCCGCCTGAGACCCTAAGGACCACTGGCGGGGATGTCTTTGGGTCAATGCAGTTCCTGATAACGCCCCTGGTTATGAAAAGAGCATCAGTATAGGGTATAAGGGGTTCTATGGTCTTCCTGGGATTCTCCAGTTTTGTGGTTGGCCCCAGAAAGTATCCATGGTCCACTGCCAGTATTACTGTATGGCCTGTCTTTGGCTTTATGAACCTTGACATCC
>JAUXAV010000336.1 GCA_030619735.1 Candidatus Aenigmatarchaeota archaeon
AATTATCGGCGCAGCACCACTCAACCAGTGAGCTATTACGCACTCTTTAAAGGATGGCTGCTTCTAAGCCAACCTCCTGGCTGTCTGGGCAGTCCTACTTCCTTTCCCACTTAGTCCGTTCTTGGGGACCTTAGCTGATGGTCTGGGCTGTTTCCCTCTCGACTACGGAGCTTATCCCCCATAGTCTCACTCCCAGATTCTGGCTAATGGCATTCGTGGTTTAGTTGGAGTTGACAAGATACTATCTCACCTAGTCCATCCAGTGCCCTACCTCCATTAGCTAACATCTGAGGCTGCACCTAAATGCATTTCGGGGAGAACCAGCTATCCCCGGGTTCGATTGGCATATCACCTCTATCCACAGCTCATCCGACAGCTTTGCAACGCTGACCGGTTCGGGCCTCCACTTCGATTTTATCGAGGCTTCACCCTGGCCATGGATAGCTCACCCGGCTTCGGGTCTAATCTATGCAACTAAATTGCCCTATTAGGACTCGCTTTCGCTTCGGCTGCGCAACGATAGTTGCTTAACCAGCTACATAGATTAACTCGTCGGCTCATTCTTCAATAGGCACGCCATCACCCCAATTACTTGAGGCTCTGACTGCTTGTAAGCACACGGTTTCAGGTCTATTTCACTCCCCTCCCGGGGTACTTTTCACCTTTCCCTCACGGTACTCGTTCACTATCGGTCATCAAGGGTATTTAGCCTTGCCCTGTGGTCAGAGCAGATTCCCACAAGATTCCTCGTGTCCCGTGGTACTCAAGGACAGGTAAGGAGCTTCCCCCTTTCGTCTACGGGACCGTCACCCTCTGTGGTTGTCCTTTCCAGAAACCTTCAACTAGGGTTCAGTTTGTAACTCCTTGACCTATTCTAAGCTAGGTCCTACCTGCCTTACAACCCCCTATAAGCTTAGGCCTCAGAGCCACTTAGCTTATAAGGTTTAGGCTTTTCCCCTTTCGTTCGCCACTACTCAGGGAATAATTTCTTTTCCTCAGGGTACTGAGATGTTTCACTTCCCCTGCTTACCCCCTCCCAGCCTATGTGTTGAGCTGGGGGTGC
>JAUXAV010000117.1 GCA_030619735.1 Candidatus Aenigmatarchaeota archaeon
ATGCAAATCGATTCAATAATCGGGGTGGGGGTATTCCTGATATTCGTTGCCTGGAGCTTCAATTTCTACACAGGGAACTTCCAGGAGCAGGCCGAGCCCCTGAAGGAGCTTGCAAACACCATACAGGAGAAAATAATAGACTACCTGGAGATAGATGTTTACACAATCCCTGTAAGGTTCAATTCCCCTGCTTCAGCCCCTGATACCGTCCTTTACCTGCCCTTTGTCTGGCCTGAGGGGACAAGGAATTCCACAAGCATAAAAGAGGCCGGGCAGTCCCTGGGCTGTGAGATACAGGGGGACTATGTTTACTGGCAGAGCAACCTGGAGCAGGGGAACAACTACTTCACCCTGGAGATAGCAAACACAAGCGTTGCAATGGGCTGCCAGGCCTCCGTCAGCAAGAGCGTTATTAACCATACCTATGTCTTTTCCGAGGAGAAGGTGAGGCTCATTTCCCAGTCCAGGATAAACAGCATGGCTGCAATGGCTTACTCAGCATTCAAGGACGCCATAGGGGTTTCAGGGGCGGATTTCAGGGTGGAGATAGTAAACAGCACAGGAACGATATCATACGGCCTGGCAATCCCGAAGAACAGGAATGTGTATGTTCCCGAGAGTTCAAACATGATATGGGAATCTGAGGAAGCCATCAATATAACCATAGCCGTGTGGTAAACTACCCATGGCTAAAGCCTGTGGGCTTTCCATCAGGAGGTTTAAATATGAGAAAGGGAGTCTGGCATACACTGGAGTCAATTATGGCAGGGATAATAATCATACTCTTCCTGGTGGCCATTGTTTCCAGGCAGACCTCTGTGGCGCCGGGCCCTAATGTGATAATAATGCAGGGGCTTGAGGAATTAAGGGACCTGGACAAGAAGGGAATCCTAAGGGACTATGTTATTGACAGGAACAATACAGGCCTTGATTCAGAGGTCCAGATAGATTTTTTCAACCACAGCATATCCATATGCGATACCGGGGGAAACTGCAACGGCTCTGCCCCCAGTGCAAGAAGCATATGGGTTGCCACATATTTCGTGGCAGGCAAGAACAACTATACCCCGTATGAGGTGATACTGTACTTATGGTAGAAAAAGGCCGCTCCCTGCAGTTTGCAGGGCGAAGGAGAATGAAGGGCCAGTTCTTCATACTGGGGGCTGTATTGTTATGCGCGCTTTTCTATATCGGGATGCCCCCTCCGGAGGCTATTACAATGGTTTTTACAGGGGACCTTTCATACCTGCACAGGAACATAGGGGAGGAGTTTCCGAAGGCCCTGAACTTCGGGGTCAACCAGAGCAGGAGCTGTAATGACCTCCTTAATTTCACAAGGTTTATCTATAATAAGATGAGGGAGCGGAGAATAAATTTCACAGCCGCATGGCTGGTCACGGAATACACAGACCCGGACAACCCCCTTAATTCCAACCTGAATGTGATCATAGGGAATTTCCTGGGACTGGAAACCAGTTTCACCGTGAATATCAGTGTGGGCTCCTCGGAAACCATAGAGAGTGCGCTCATAAGCGACAATTCTACGGATTCCATCCTTTTCCAGGCATCCGCCATATCCGGTATATACAATCTTACGATAAGTTTTAATAATTATGAAAAGAAAATAACATTGTCAAGGGGAAAAATAAGCATATATTCCAAGATTGAGCTCAACAGGGCAGGAGAAATAATAATTGACGAGATAACGGGGTAGCAACTATGGGTCTAAAGGGCATAAGCATACTCTCGGGGGTGATATTCCTAGCCCTTACTGCGGCTGCTGTAATGATTGTTTATGAGATGGGGGTGCCTGTTGTGGAGAAGATGCAGGCCTCTGCGGTAATAGACCGGATGAGGACAACCTTTGCAAAGCTTGATGACATAATGCAGGAGGTTGCGGCCGAGGGAAAGGGCTCCAAAAGAACCGTGAACCTGAGGGTTGACCTGGGCAAGATAACTGTCAATGCAGGCGAGGACACCATAAAATGGGAGGTTAATACAAAATCCTCCATAATATCCCCCAGGTCAAAGCAGCAATGGGGCAATGTGATTATAGGCTCGAACCTGGATGTGAACGCAAGCGAGGGAAGCTTTTTAAACGATAATGCATACGTGCTGGAGAATGAGCATCTAAGGGTCTATATCAACAGGACAGGCTCTGCAAGCTCCTATGCGGACCTGGACACAAGCAGGCTTCTCCTTGCCATATACCAGAAGGACCTTGGCCAGTGGATAAGCAACCCCGGGTTTCTGGACATAACAATTGATGACAATTCCCTTTCCAGGACAGGTTCCGGCTACACAGCCCTGGAGGAATCAGGTGCTTACCTGCCCTACGGCCAGGTAAATGCCTATATACAATCCGATTACGGCCTCAACTACTATCTGTATTTTGTCCTGGAGTCAGGGGCGGATTTCATCCAGATAAAGGCCAATGTCTAGACTGTAGTTTTTAAGTCAGCAGAAACAATTATTTATGGGTGTGCAGCTATGCAAAAGGGCATTTCTCCTCTTATTGCAGTAACAGCCATAATAGTCCTGGTATTCGTGATTGCGTCCCTGGTGGGGCCCTGGATGCTTGACCTGGCAAGGACGGTCACCATCACAACAGAGAACCAGACCATAAAGGATATAGAATGCAATTATGCGGGCTATGATTTTGACACGGATTACGCAACAGACGGGGTGAACTGGACCTCAAGCCTGAGCACAATCTACGCCCAGATAAAGAACACCGGGACCCGGAACCTTTACGACTTCTCCTTTGAGGTCAAGATGAACGGGACCACTATACAGAACTTTGACCCCACCACCGTAACGGACAAGACAGAGTCAAGCCCCCTCAGGCCCGGCCAGACCACTTTGCTGAATGCCAGTGTTACCATAAGCCTTGCCAATACCACTGTAAATTCCGTGAAAATAGTAAACACAATCTGCCCCTCTGCCGGCCCTGAAGCCGTGAACCTCTGAGGGGGTTTTATGGACCTAGCTGCCCTGTTCTCCGGAGGAAAAGACAGTTGTTTTAGTATTTTTGAAAGTCTCAGAAAGGGTCACAGGGTGAAATACCTGGTCACCATATTCCCTGAGAACCCGGAATCCTACATGTTCCATTACCCCAATATAAGGCTGACCAGACTCCAGGCAAGGGCAATGGGCATAAATCATATAATCAGGGAGAGCAGGGGTGAGAAGGAGAAGGAGCTCAAGGACCTGGAGCTGGCTTTGAAGCCCATAAGCAGGGAGCTGGACGGCCTGGTTGCAGGCGGGATAGCCTCCAGGTACCAGGCGGACAGGATAAGGAGGATATGCAAAGGCCTGCACCTGAAATTCCTGACCCCGCTCTGGAGAATAGAGCCGGACAGGTACTGGAGGATGCTCCTGAAATCAGGGTTCAAGGTGATGATAACAGGGGTCTCCTGCCAGGGGCTCGGAGAGGAATGGCTGGGAAGGGTTATGGATTCCCAGGCCCTGAAGGAGTTCAAAACCCTGAGCAAGAGATTCAGGTTCCACCTTTCCGGAGAAGGCGGTGAGTTTGAGAGCCTGGTCCTGGACTGCCCCCTCTTCAAAAAGAGGCTCAGAATTCTGGAGGCGGAGAAAATCTGGGA
>JAUXAV010000305.1 GCA_030619735.1 Candidatus Aenigmatarchaeota archaeon
TTCGTTTCGGCTTTCGCTTTCTCCGATAGCATAGGCATAACTACAACCCTATGTCCGTCAAGGCTTATCAGGCAAGGGGTAGTAGGGCTAGAGAGTGCTAGAGTTACCATACCACTCATAGCCTTGAGTGCGGTCAATAAGTAGGTGGAGTTCACTCGGATATAACCCTCACCCACTATATCGGCACTCATACGGGTAGTGCCTTGTCCGTCAGGGTTGGCAAAGGATATAACACCTTCGGCAAAGTTGAGGTCAATACTAGCGTCTTTATCGCCAACAAGGGCTTGTAGGGCTTTGACGCTACCTAGTGCCTCTACGCTGTCAAAATGGACTTGGCAATTCTGCTCGGTAGGTATCAGCCTCTTATAATCGGGATATTTGCCCTCA
This sequence comes from Candidatus Aenigmatarchaeota archaeon, assembly GCA_030619735.1. Classification (GTDB taxonomy): domain Archaea; phylum Aenigmatarchaeota; class Aenigmatarchaeia; order QMZP01; family JAUXAV01; genus JAUXAV01. The sequence goes on from JAUXAV010000305.1 coordinate 388, forward strand.
AGACTAACCCACTTGTAGCGGATAATCTCGGTTTCTACCAGTAGCGTCTTGATGTCATCACCCTCAAAGCTGACCCTTGCCCTCTTTGCCTTGCGTAAAGCACTAGCCACACCCCTCAAGTCATCAACCCCTATGAGTGCCACACCGCTACCCTCAAAGTTAAGGGTAACTTCTGACAGGATAACTCCGTCAGTTGCTACTAGAGCAAGTTTGCCCTCACTAGCGTTGAAAAAGACAGCACTCATTGTAGGTTTTTCGCTGTCCCTACTAGCAAAGGGTATTGACTTGTTTATAGCGTCAGCTAACTCGGTAACACCCACATTAGGCACTATTGAGTGGTTAGGGCTGACCCTGACCTCACACAGCGTCATTGGTGTTTTTTCGGGGTCTAGCCATTGGCTATCGGGAATAGTGCTGACTAATTGCCCACAGATAACCTTTATCCCTTTAGTTCGCTTATCGCTGACACTAGAGGGTGCGACCTTGATGGTATTGCTACCGCCAAGAGCACGAAGGTAAGTCAGTAAGCCTCTCCGCCCTATTGTAACACCCGACAAAGTTACCCTTGCCGACAATGCTCTTGATAGGGCTTTGATTAGCACAGCCAAGTGTGTTACAAAGCCTTCGCCTGACCTTTTGCCCACGATATTCAGTTGTTCCAGTTTATTCACCCCTTTTGGCTATCCGATAGTGGGCAAACTATCGGCTTCACCTAGTAGTTAGCTTCTAGCTAGTCGCTTACGCTGACCTAGCTAGTGCCACCATTACTACTACTGAAAAAAGGGGTCAAAATGCGACATTTATTTTAGGGCTTCAAATAGGCTCAATTGAGTTCGCTT
>JAUXAV010000330.1 GCA_030619735.1 Candidatus Aenigmatarchaeota archaeon
TTTTACTCCTGTATCACTGCCCAAATAGTGAGGATACCTGCTGTTGGCACCACGGCCGCTGTTATCCTGACGCCGATAAACGGGGTCCAGTCGTCCCAGGCCGGGCCCACGCTGAGGTTGCCGTTGGCAGCCAGGGGCAAGGCAGGTCCGATGTCAGTGGCTCGCCCCCTATCGTCAACAATATTGCCGATGACCTGGAGGTTGACCGCCTGGTTTAGCGATGACTCAGCCTTGAACAGGATTCGTTTGCCTTTGGTCCAGTTGACCATTCTATCTGTGTAGAAGGTGCCTGCCGCCCTGATGGCATGGCTATATACCTGCTCCGGTACTTTGGCTACCCAGTCCGTGCGTACGGTAACCTCTATACCCTCGGGGGGTGCTGCCGGTATCCCTTGAGCAGCGAGCCACTGCTGTAGTAACTGAATTAGAGTAGTCTGACTCTCAGTTACTTCGGCTAGCACCGGGATCAGAGTTGTCAGGACTTCGATTAAGTAATCCAGCTTTTCATCGGTAGGAGCAGCTCGTGCCGGTCTGGCTGCCACTAGTATAGCAATGACACTGGCTAGAGTAGCTCCTCCCACACCCCCAACTACTAACCCTGTGCGAAGACCTCGCTCTTCTGGTTTTTGCATCACAATACCCCCGCCATAACCTTGTCGTAGACATCTTTGGGTAGCTCATCCCTGGTGGCCAGCCCCCACCTAGCCCGGAAGATATTGGTCAGGGCGCACTTCTGGATAGTGAATCTGATATTAACCGGGTCATCGGGCTCTTCTGTCGCCTTGAGCTTAATCCTAAGTTCATTAAGGGCAGGAATAAAACAGCTAATCTCCTTTCCCAGGGCTACGCCATCTGTTGCCCCCAGTGCCCAGGTGGGGAACTCCACATAGTCAGAGACGTAGTCCCTGTCAACTGCTATCCTGACATTGTCATCGACATCAGGGGTATCACTTGGGCCAGATGATATCTTGGTGAGAATCAGGAACTGATTAGGTAATGGGTGAAGCGTCTCAATATCGACTCCAGCCGTGGGCACGGTAACCTGGAAGCCGTGGGTCTCTTCCTGGATAACCTGGTACTCTCTGGC
>JAUXAV010000059.1 GCA_030619735.1 Candidatus Aenigmatarchaeota archaeon
ATCTGTCCTGTTTCCTCGAGGCAGCGCCTCACCACAGGCTATGCAGACTCTGACCACGTTAAGCTTCGTTGGGAGTCCCAGCTCCACGAGTGCTTGCCTGATTGCTTCTCTGGACTTGCCAAGGTGCCTGGCTATGTCTGCTGCTTTAGCCTGCGGGTTCCTTTCCCGTTCAAGCCTCACGGCTTCAATGAGGTCTTTACCAATCCATGTTTCCGTCATCTATCAGCCCCTACGAATTCCTTACCTGCCTTACATTCCTCACAAACGGTCACAAGCCCACCTTTACCATCATCCACTACACCAAGAACAGCACCTTCTTTTGCTCCTCTTCCACACTTCACACATCTGAAGCCATCCCGCTCTAATGTTGCATACCGGTCACTGAGATGGGTTAAGGTCTCTGCATCAAGTTGGGCGAGCTTCCCATCAATTCTCTTCTTCTGTGCTTCGACTCTACACTCTGGTTTACAATAGGTTTGCTTTTTCGGCATAGTTGTAGGAAAAGTAGTGCCACAGTTAGGACACACCTTATCAACCTGCTTACTGCCAAAATGCTCCTTGTAGTAAGCAATCCTGCAGTCATCCTTACAATACTGCTGGTTCTTACGCTTAGGCTGAAATCTCGTCCCGCAGTTCTTGCAGTCTTTCTTCAAGAGTAAACGCGGCATACTTCCTTTCCTTTGGTCGCCTCCTATGCCTGCTATACACGCCCCCCAGCTCTTCGGCAAGAGTAACACTGCCTTTAGGCACTGCTATTGGCTGTCTGAAGAGCCTGCATCTGGAGTTGTTGCAGACGAGTGCGTCGGCCCTTGAGTTCCAGTGCAGTACAATCATGGGTTCACCACAACCCTTGCAGTTCTCAGGCATATTGACCTCCTACTGGTTCTTAATTGATGCTCTAAGCTTCTCGAAGGGGGATGGACCGGATGGCTCTTTTGGCGTGGGTTGCCTCCTTGCAGGTCGATGAGCCATCTCCTTCTCCCTTTCCTCAGCAAGTTTGGCGATTAGGATGGTTGCCTTGTCCTGGAGTGCCTGTATAGGTGTTTCAAGGCTCACCCAAAATACCCCTTCGCCATACTTGTTCCAGGTACCAACAATTTCCGCGTCTTCTGGGATGCTGTTAATACAACCGTGGCAGTCTTTAACGACACCCCACTCGTGCTGGCCTGAACCCTCAAGAACCAAATGAGCCTTGGGTTGGTACTCAGGCTTCCGTTGAGGTTCCACATCCTCTTCTGTTTTCCAGCTCTCTGCCATCACTCACCTCCTCGTACGTAGTGTCATAAGGTATATCACTGCGACTATGACAATAATAATGCCCACTATTAGCTCTGGACTCATTGTCCAACTCCCTCCACTGCCTTGTCAAAGCATTGCACACAGCGGGGTGAGATATACTTTGGCTTTCCGCGATAGCTCCGTTGATAGAGTGGGTATTCAAACACATCTATCACCAACGGGTCGAGCGCCGATGGCCAATAATACACTCCTGTATCCTTTCCACACACTGGACACTTCATTATTTGCCTCAGGCAGGCTCAATCGTAACTTTAATCTTGCTCGGATTGCCAATCAGTTCAAGTGCCTGCTTCTGAACGTACAATGGGCCAACAGCCACATCTCTATCGCTCCAAGCAAACTCGCCGAGGACCTCATCGAACTTGACAGTCCGCAGGGTTTTTCGGTCCTCCTGGAATACGAGTTCAATCTTGTCTCGTTCTGGCATTATTCACCTCCTCCTGTAGGGTTCCGGCAGCGGCTTTTCAGTCATCTAACTGTACCGTTCCTCTAGCGGTAACCCTCTCATTGTACTCTATCTTGCCGTTTCTCTCTAAGTTATCACAGTCTTCCATATCTACTTCGCAGATACAGACCGGCACTGTGAATTCTATCGTAGGCTCCTCTACACCTAGAACGTAGTCCATACAGCCTTTACAGAATTGAACAATCATATAGTCCATCACTCACCTCCTGTGTCTAAAAATAGTACACACTACCACTAGGTTCCGATTGATATACCCAGAGCTATAAAGGCCGCGGAGCCGATAACCCAATCCATTACTTCCATCATTATTCACCTCTACTGTTGGAGTTCTGTTTCGTGAACAAATTCACCCAGTCCGCCAATGTGACCATAGTAGGTATCACCATCCATTGGCACACCTTCAGCTAATGCTCGACCAAGATACAAGAAAGATGGGGGCTTATACTCCTTACGGAAGTCCAGCTTCTCCTCAATGATTATCTGAGGGTTCGGGGTACCATACTTGGCCTGAAAGTACTTCGACTCACCCTTGATTGTGTAGCTTTCTCCTGGCTTTATCATTACCCCACTCCTTGTATTCGTTCCCTCACACTGCCCAACTGGCTCCTTAAGTTGTCGAAGAATATAGCATCCTTTTCGCTGTCTTTTGGCTTCAACCCAGTCCTTGGGTCGTGGTCAACATCACCATCAGGGATAAGAATTGGTGTGATGTGCTTCTTCTCGAGCTCAACTGCTTTGTCGTGAGTGAATTCGGATTTCCAAAGTAGGAGCTCGAGCCGTTGGGGTCTGAATGCATAGAAGACTCCAGGAATACCGACGGTTTTGTTATCTTCGTCTTTCCGCTCACCGCAAGCTTTGATGGTGGCGAACAGCACCCAGGTTTCACCAAGCTTAAGGTTCTTTGGGGGAGCTGGGATGCGCTTAGACACACCCATTTGGAGAGCTTCCTTGACGAAAGTCTCTGGTGTGTAGTCTTGCCCCACCCAGAGGAGCCCATAGGGCTGGGGCTGAAAACCTGGATGACAGACTGGGCACGCATTAGGGCATCGACACTGTACTTGGGCTGAGATTAAGTGCTCTGTCTCTTCGCCCTGATGACCACCAGCATACCTCTTCCAGTTCAGCCACGTAAACCCCCTGCTGAACTTCACTCCACTACCACACACCGGACAAATCACCAGCTCATACGGTAGTCTATCACACTCCATACCGTGGCCTTCACCGCACAAATACAGACCACCGACCTTGCGGTATCCACAACCTCTTATTGCTTCAACTGACATTTGGTTCACCTCCCTTCTTCAGCATTTCTTCGGCTCCAAGCCTCTCCAGTTCTTTCTCAGCTAGCCTCAGGTCTTCAAGAACCATTTTGATAGCCTCGAGCCTGCTAGTCTCGTAGTGTTCCATGTACTCTTCTATAAGTTCTTCAGCTGTTATCATCACTGTTCACACACCTATTCTTGCCTCCCTTGACGAAGCAGAGGAACCGCTCACATTTCTCCGTGAGCATACCAAGTTTATTCCCAACGATGACCGCTTTGACTCCGGAAGCTGAGTGCTCACAAAGATTTATGTCATAGTACGCCTTTTCCTCGCTCTTGTACTCACGTATCGAGCCATCAGTGTAAATGACAAATATCTTCAGACCTTTAGGTACTTCAACCATTCCTACTGTCCACCTCCCTTCCTTACTTGGATAACATCTCGTCAATCATTTCAGCAGCTTCCATAATGCCTCTGCTCTGCGCTCGCCCATACCCGGAACGGTCTTCAGCTCATCCAGGGTGCAATTCCAGGATAGGGGGATTTTACCGAACCTTTCAAGGATTGAGCTAGCTAGAGTTGGGCCAATGTTGGGAAACCCCTGGAGCAGAAACCTACCAAAGCCCCCCCAGAGGTTAACTTCATCCCAAGGCCATCCTCTGCCCTCTCTTCGGGCCTTCAGGCCTCGCTTGACTCCCTCAATAAACTCAGCTGCTTCCTCACCAGTCATTCCTAGCTCCATGAGGACAACTAGAGCTTTACCTTCCGCCATCTGGTTCACCTCCTTTCCGGTTCAAATAAGTGACCTACAAAAGACCCTTCTGCCAGTTGGAAAGTACCTATGTAATGGGAGGAATTGTGGCCTTCATCAAGTGGATGACCGGTACCAAATATCCGGAGGGTCCTGGTCTCCATAGGTTGGTCTGTGTCCACAACGGCCCAGACACAGGGTATACCTCCTTGAGTTTGCACACAGAGTATATGAGCAAACTGGGGCATCTCTATTGAGACCTTACTCCCTGCTGGTAAAGGGAACTTGTGAATGGTCATGTTCATATCGGCTCACCTCCTTCCTAGAACTTTTCTCGCCCTAGATACTTATATTCAAGTTCGGTCTCATCACTACCTGGAAGTCTTTCTTCAGTAAAGACCTCACTACCGGCAATAGATACTGAGACCTTGGTGTAAGTGCACGTGTTACAGAATGTCGTGCGCTTGCGAATATCGGCAACAATAGCCTTACCGAGTTCCTCGGTAGTAAGGTTACAGTCCTCAGAGCCACATTTTGGACAAGATATTGCCGTTGTGTAGCTAGTCATTTGGCTTACCTCCATTCAGCTTATTCTCCACTGCCTCTATTGCGAGCTGCATACACTCTACACACCCATCGCAGAAGCATCCAGTGTAGAAACCACGAGTCCTCTTTTTCTGTTCAGTCCTGAAGACTTTAAGGGCCTCTTTAGCGACTGCTTTAGTGACTGCCATTTGGTTCACCTCCTTCCTCAAAGTATCGTCCACAGCCAGTACAAAACTGGAACTGCTGTTGACTGGACTCCATTTGCACTAGAGCGAAGAGGCAGTCCCTCTCACACTCAGAGCAAGCCAGAATACTGAACCCAATAATCCGGACCGTCTTTGTTCCTTCCTGTGCTGACGTGTCTGGTTTGTCCGGTCCTGTAACCATTTGGTTTACCTCCTTCCTAGAGTTCGCCACTATTGAGCAGGTTGCGAGCAGCACTCATCCTGTCTCTAGCTTCCTGCTCGAGCCCAGTCAGTTTATCCTTTGCATCTCTGTACCCCTTCAGATTAGTGAGCAGGTTCTCCAGGGACTCCAATTCCGCAAATAATCTGTCGTGGGTAATCTCAACAGAAGCTATCACTCCATCGAGGTCAAAGTTCTGACCATGTTCAATCTTCCCGACCGTTCTTGTTGCTGATGGCTTAAGTGGCTTAGGTGCCTTTTTCTCAACTTGGGGCGTTTGTGACCTTATCTTCGCACAGGCTTTACACCTACCTTCGTGGTACCTCTTACTGACAGTTAAGATGCCACAGAGAGCCTGTTCGTGTTTTGGTAAGGCTGGTAACTCGTGCGTTGTACACCCCATGTCTTTGGCTACCTTGTTGAGCCAGCCAAGCTCGCTGCTTGGAACACCCACGAAGAGAGCTTTGCTACTTCCGCGAATGATTACAGTAGCACGACCATTCAGGTCTTTGAGGATTTTACGGATACGTGGTTCTGTACCTTCAAGCCTCACGGACGCCAGATTAGTGTTCGTCATTTGGTTTACCTCCTTTCTTCCAGTCATCGTATGAATACAGATGTTCCACAGGCCTTATTGCCTCGACTAGAACACCGATTTGGCCAGGAGTATTGTGGGGGTCAAGAGGTGGCTCACCATGGCGATAACCAACACAGCGGTACATGACTAACCTGTCTGTGTTATTCCTCATTGTCATCATAAGGTTCCTTTCTGTTTCCTCGACTTCGATGCAGGATATGCCTTGCCCTCCTGGTACATCCTTCGTAATCATGTCTAGACTGTACTCCAGCTTTCGTCTTCTGAGGTTTGCAGGAAATGTAGACTGGAGACCTCCTCCTGGGAGCTGAGTGAGCTCAAAGAACTTATACACCACGTGTTGGTCAAGGTGAGCCACTTCACCCTCAGTAACGTAGTTTACCATTCTGGTTTCAGCTGTCACTTGGTTCACCTACTTTTTCAATGCCCTTAAGGCACTTCTTGCAAAGCGCGTAAGTTCCCATAACAGGCACAGGGAACTCTTCAATCCGTTCATTACAGAAATCACAGAGAATAACGTCGTCCGGTATAGGAATTCTGTCATAATGGGCTGACGAAATTACCTCCGTGACCCTGCTCGCGAATTTCTCCTTGGGCCACCACTCAATCTTAGTTCTGCCGTCTTCGGTCTGGATATATGTGGCTTCCATCAGAACACCGCCTTACGTATTTCGCTATTCACCACTTGATACCTCTCAAGCACGCTTATAACCTTCAAAAACAGCTCTTTGGCAAACTCCCAATCCTGTGCTACACAAAGAGCTCCAGAAAAACATATACCATCTGGATGGAGCACCACGTGGGCCACCCTAGAACCTATGGGGTCTCTCCAGCTGGTGTATATTTTGTAAGAAAGACCTCCAGGGGATGAAGATAGACCACAAGGTTCTCCTTCTTCGGGTGTCAGGTTTTTGGTGTCCTTCTGGAGGCCGTGCTCACTTTTACCCAAGATGGGGTATAGCTGAGCCCAGGTAAACTTACCCTTAATGATGTAGTATCCTTCTGGTTCATACGTCATGACGGACCGGCTCCTTTCAGCATTTCTTCAGCACCAAGCCTTTGGAGCTCCCTTTCGGCCAGCCTTAGGTCCTCAAGAGCCATCTTGATGGCGTCAAGTCTGCCAACCTCATAGTGCTCCATACATTCCTCTATAAGTTCTTCAGCTACTATCACTGCCATTCACACCCCTACTTTTGCTTACCCTCCAGTTGCCATAGCATACAGTTCTTCCTCTGGCAAACCCTTCAAGTAATTAGATACGGTGCTGATGCACTTACCTACTAGTTTTCTCGGTAGGTTGGGCGCTACGTCAACTAGCCTTTGCCTGCCAGTCGTCAGCCTACCTCTATCGGTAATGATGCCCTCAAAGGGGTAGAAGTACCATCTTGAGCCCCTATCGGCCAACTTGTTGGTAACTTCCTCCTTAGTGTCAGCACTGAAGTCGGTGACCCAACCACCATCGGGAGCGAACAGAATTCCTTTGTACCCTGTCATTTTTTCGCCTCCTCCTTGCATAGTACCAATCCCAGAACAGCCTACTTGCGATTGCTATAACTCCGCCTATTACAACACAGACGATAGTCTCCATCAGTTAC
>JAUXAV010000219.1 GCA_030619735.1 Candidatus Aenigmatarchaeota archaeon
GGATCCCCGCGCCAATCTAAAGAGAATGGTTTTCCGAGGTCGGTCGGCATGTGGGGATATCCCTTTTTAACTAGGTTAATGTTAAAACTTCATCAGGGACCTACCTTCATCATCATTTCGTGGTGTGGCCTGGCCAGGGATGGAGAGCTAATTCCAATGGTGGCCATCTGTCCGGGATCTCCTGTCTGATGATATACCACTGCGTAAACGTTTCCTGCAATATGCCTTATACTATTGGCCAGGGCAGAGGTAGCGTCAAATTTAAGGGATCCTATAGCTGCCCAGGTGGCGGCTGACGCTACATTGCAACTGATCGTCTTTAGCTCGCCATCATTGCCGCTACCTGTATAGGCAACCGCGAAAATGTTATTCGTAACCTTTACGATCGAGGGCCAGTAACAAAGGGCCGCGTCAAATTCATATCTGTTATTAGTGGGAACGGTAATCAGCCCGCCTGCAGTAACCTCAAAGACAGCCGCCCATCCGTGGCTGCTTCCATCCCTGTGAACAGAGACAAATAAACCGTCTGCGATCTTGGCTAGATCAACCTCATCGGCCCACACGTTATCTATTTCAACCGCGCCAAAGGCAGTAAAGGATATATCGCCTGCGGGCGTGATAGTTACTGACCTTGCGTATCCTTCACCACTGGCAACCTGGTAAGCAATAACGTAAACATTACCTCCCACGTGCGCTATTCTTGGATGGTGGATTGCGGCCGAATGGAAGGTAAAATATTGAATTTGCGCGGCTGCCACTTCACCTATGGCAGAAACATTCCAGGTGTACATCCTTCCCCAACCGGCCGGGCCTCTCATAACAACAACAACCGTGCCACCTGCGACATGGATAATCTGATAATTTACATGGCTGCCTGCAGAGACTAAAGCCTGGTGGTTTGCATGTTGAGAAAGGGTTCCGTCTGGCGCTACAACTATAGCCTCAAGCTGAATACCATTGACGCCATCGTCATAAGCAATACAAAAAATGTGGGTAGGTCTTAGACAGGTTGAAAGATTAGTAAGATAATTAGTTTCAAACTCGAGGGTATTGCCGGCGGGTTCAGAAATAGCTCCCGCTCCGGTGATCAAAATTGACCTGGCCAGGCCATCATCGTCTACACACTGATAAGCCAGACAGTTTAGAGTATCGAGTATGTGAATTATCGAGGGTTCAACGCCATGAGACGCGTCAAATTCATGCGTAGCAATAACGCCGGTAATATCACCAAAAGCCATTTATCCACCTGGTTGTTACAAGCCCTCGTAATATATAACATAGCCTGCTATTCGTGCGGTCGTGGAACTCTGAATCTTAAACGCCTCCCCTAATAGTGTTTTTAAAGGGAAGTTTCCGTGATTGCTCACAAATCCCCGGGGTTCGTTTGCGGCTCCAAAATCCATAAGGCCGGTGATGGGAACATCATCGGTATTAAGGCTTATATTGGCCTCACCGTCCACCGTGAAAACAATATTGACAATACAGATCTTCTTAGCTTCGACTAATCCCACAACCTGGACACTATCAATCGTATTTTGCCAGATAGGAGCGCGCTTGACCTCCTGGGAAGTGCCCGCGATCTCCACCTTACCAATTAGGTTATCACCATCTCCAAGAGTAACGTCTATCGGGTTCGCCGGATCCGAACCCGCAAGGTAGACGTGCAACTGTCCGTCTTCTGTGCCTTTGATCGTTACAAAACCGTCTCCGAACTCACCTATGACCTGAGCAATAACCCTTGAGATAATATTTGAGATCTGAAGGTTGTAGGTGCTCTCAAGCAGTTTGTTGATATTGATTATATCTTCCTGGTTGTGGATGGTAAGAAAGCGCTCGATCTTGTCTACGAAACCTAGACGGTGCTCGAAATCGGTAGGGAAGGGA
>JAUXAV010000205.1 GCA_030619735.1 Candidatus Aenigmatarchaeota archaeon
CGATATCCACCACAGGAAGCAAGCGTTCCTTGTTCCATTTATCGCCCCATGCCCTGTTAGAGAAACTACTTGGCGATTGGGCAAAAACTGCCCTGGCAGCCTCCCGGCGCTCCACCTTCCCCACGCCGGCGAGGAAGCGCAGCAAGTCCTTCTGCTCAGCGGTGAGTCCTGAGATAGCCTCCAGGATACGCCCCACCTCCCTCTGCTGGTAGTCCTTCAGGATGAACTCCTTAGCCTCCAGGATGTAGCTTTGTCCGGTGGGCATCCTCTTTACCGCCTCAGCTACGATGCGGTCGATATCGACGGTGGCGCCACCGGGAAAAAACCCCAGAAGCTCAAATCCCCGATGCAGCATTTCGACTCCCTCCTGAATTCCTGCCAACCTCAACTCAAGGGCCTCGAGGTTAGACGCGTGCTCACTAATCTGCCTCAGATTGGACTCAATTTCCTGATTCAAAGTTGCAACCTTAGCCTTGAGCTGGTCACGCTCCTCCTCGACCACTTTTAATTTCCCTTCAAGGTCAGCAATAACCATTGGGTCCTCCTCTTCCACTTCCGGTGCTGCCGGCACTTCCCTCCGCCCTAGAGCCACCTCCACTGCCGCTTCAGAATCAAGCCACGTCGGCTGGACATAAACCTGCCGGCACCAATCCCCCGCGGCAACAAAGAAATGTCCCAGGGCCAGCTTCATCACCTCATCTGGCCGGGGCCGCTCCCTGGTGGGTAACTGCTTCAGAACCCTCACTACTTCATTCCACTCGCGCTGTCGTCCCAGCAACCAAATGTCGCAGCTCTTCAGGACCGCCTTCTCCACGCCAGCGATGTCCTGTGAATCAAGGAGAAGGTAGACTCCCACAGCACCGCCCTCCCTAATTACATGTTGAGCTGCCCACTTAACGGGATTGCCCCTTTGCTGGGGCACGAAGCGCCAGGCTTCTGGAATAACCACCAGCGTGTCCTTGCCTTCCTGCCAGATCTGCTCAAGGGAGGAGGCGATAACCAACGCCTGAACCTCCTCACTGAGGTGTCCCAGGTCCATCAGGTTGGGGCCAGAATGCAGCTCAAGGCTATCAGCAAAGGGCTGAGCTTCGAGCTGGGGCAGGATCTTCTCAAAGTATGCCGCTAGGTTAGTCCATACACTCTCATCCAAGCCCCTGAGCCTCTTGCCACTTTCGAGCTCGCCCTTAATGTTGCTGTAGACCTCGCGCAGCGTCGTTGTCCCTTTCACAGCTTTGATGATCCAGGAACGCTCGAACTTCATTCGTTCCTTCATGGCTGCCTCAAGAAGGGACTGAACATACTCCCAGTCTGTCCGAGCTCGAAAGAAAGGAACCACCGGATTGGCTGCCCTAAAGGCAATTTCACCCCGCTTAGTCCTAAAGGCTAGCGCCTTGAATCCCTCGGGAAGCCGGCCCATAATCGCCTCGGCAGCTGTCGTCTTCCCGGAAAGCCTTGTAAGGCCCGTAAGCACCGCGTGATGAAGAGGGATACCCACAGCGTTGCCTGTACCGATTTCAAATCCTAGGTGAATCCTGTAAGCGCTTGATGGCATGCTACCACCTCCTTCAAAGCTTTCATTGCATATAACTCCCTGCGTATAACAGCGCTTATACGCCTAGACATGTCCCCCTGAGTGGGTCTAAGGCTCTAAAGTAAGTAAAATCTCTTTCCTCTGGGTCATACTTTACCTCGAAGCCTGAGTAACCGTATTCTGAGTGGAAGATGACGATAGTGTGGTATCCCATCTTATCCAACCACTGGATATGTGGGCATGGAGCCACTTTCCACCCGGCTTGCTCAATGGAGCGGAGAATTGTTGCTGTCGTGCACTCTATAGGCATCAGTTACCTCCTTTCCCATGGCTCTCTGTAGGCCAAGCCAACAGCCCTGAACACGTCAGCCTCACTCTGGCAGATTAGCTCGCTGCCATCCGCCCGCGTGAAACCCCTACCATAAGCGTGGAATCTCATTCCCCGCTCTATCGCCCGGAATGCAATCTCCTTATTCGTCCTTTCGCTACCGGTCCTCACCACCAGGGCAACCGGCCAGCA
>JAUXAV010000090.1 GCA_030619735.1 Candidatus Aenigmatarchaeota archaeon
GAATAATCCGAAGGTTACAGAGCCGGGAAAATGCCACCCTTTGATTCAGCTTGTTAATATAGGACTTGCAAAACCAGAGTATCTGGACCATGAGATTTAGGGTTGCTTCATTTCTTCAGCTCTTTCATAATCAATTTCATAACCAAGGCCCCTGGAGCCCTTCCCCTGACCTCTCTCATTACCAGGCCCATTAAAGCCTGCTCGGGTCTTGGGGCATTCAGGGCCTGGGGGGTTTTGTTTATAATGTCCTGAACTATCTTTATTATATCATCCCGGGAAAGGACCTTCCCTTCAAGTTTCAGGACCTCCTTGACAGGCCTGCCCTTTGACAATCCCTCAAGCATCTTCTCCAGGACCTCCTTTGGCATGGCCTTCTTTCCCAGGAGCCTGAAGAACTCCAGGAGCCTGTCATCAGGGATTTTGAACTGCCTGGAGTATTTTGTCAGGACATTGGCCGCCAGTTTTGTGTCAGAAAGCCTTGCAGCCTTCTCAAAGAGCTCAGCCTTCCCCAAGGAAACAATCTGGCCTGCAATCTCCTCATTAAGGCTGTAGCGTTTCATTATCTTGCCCAGCTTTTTGTCCAGGAGCTCTGGCAGGGTTTTCCTCATCTCCCTGAGCCTTTTGGCTGTTATCTGGATGGGAGGAATATCAGTTTCCGGGTATAAGCGCGCCGCACCAGGCAAAGGCCTCATAAATTCCGTTCTCCCGTTGGGCAGGGCCCTCCGAACATCCCTTGTCACCCCTTTTCCTTTCTTTATAACTTCTTTCTGCCTCTGGGCCTCTGATTCCACAATTCTGGGCAGGAGGTTGAGCTTCTGCACGCCCTTTATCTCGCACCTGGCGCCCCCTTTAATGGATATGTTAACATCCTGCCTGATGGTTCCAATCCCGCGTTTTGCTCTCCCTGTGCTTCTGAGAACCATCCCGATTTTCTCCGCCACCTCCCTGGCCTGCTCCGGGGTATGGATATCAGGGGAAGTTCCTATCTCCACCAGGGGAATCCCTAACCTGTTTAGCCCATAGATTACGGCTTTTTTGTCCTTTTTGATAATCTGGCAGGCGTCCTCCTCCAGGCACACATTGGTTATCCCGACCCTGCCGAAGCTGGTCTGGAGCCAGCCGTTCAGGCCCACTAAGGCGGTTCTCTGGAAGCCCGAGGTGTTGGAGCCGTCCAGAACGGTCTTCCTCATCACCTCTATCTCCTCCGGAACCTCGCAATTGAGCATCAGGGCAATCTGCAGGGCGATTTCCAGGGCTTCCCTGTTGAGGGGATGGGGCGGTTCACTGTCAAGCTCCACTGCGCAGCTTTCATTTAAGTAAACTTTATACCTGAAGGTCTTGTCCTTCAGGGTCTCAAAGGCCGCTGCAACATCAATATCCCCCAGTTCCCCTGCAACTGGCCTGAGCTTCCTTTTTATCTCAAAGACAGGCTCCTTGTCCTGGAATGCAGCGCTGCACTGACAGAACAGCTTGTGTTTGATGGCGAGCTGCTGGTGGATTTCGACCCCAGCCTTCAGACCGAGCTTCTTATAATCCAGACTCATATATGATTAAGGATTTGGTTTAATAAAAATCAATGCTTGAAGAAACTTTATACTTTTTATTGTCCAGCTTTCCGATTTTTCTTGTACCTCTTGTATCCGACAATTCCCGCTGCTGCAATAACAAAAACCAAAGCAACAACCAAACCCGGAACAAGCCATACCCACCATTCAGCTTCAGCCTCAGCTTTACAACCCTTGAGTTCACCCGGCCTGCCTTCTGTTGTATTGCAGCTGTTCAAATCCATGCAGGTTCTCTTCTGTGTATAATTTAGACATTCAGTCCATTCGGAGCATTGCCAGTCTGGTTTGCAACAGGTTATGATTTCACCCGGCTTTCCTGTTGTAACATTGCAACTGTTCAAATCCATGCAGGTTCTTGTCTTCCTTCCATCCATGCATTCACTCCATTCGGAGCATTGCCAGTCCGGCTCGCAACAAACCTTAACCATGTCTGGCTTGCCTTCTGTGGTATTGCAGCTGTTCAAATCCGTGCAGGTTCTCTTCTGTGTATAATTTAGGCATTCGCCCCAATCAGGACATTGCCAGTCCGGCTCGCATGTCTCAACAGTAATTTCCTCGTGAATAAGCTTGACAACTAAATCAGCCTCATAATCAGTAATATCTTTCAGGAAAACCTGCAGGTCATAATAATTATCATCATCCAGATTCAGCTTTTTGGTTTCATTAACAGTTAAATTAAAGGTTACTGGCTCGCTTGATACGGTTATTATTGCTGTTTTGTTAACTATGTTAACTATATTTTCCAATTTTATTGTATGGATTTTATTATTAAAGCTAAATTCTATTTTCGAATTCTTTCTCAAGGATTTTTCATAACCCTTTTCCAGCTCTTCACTTACCGGCTTAAAAACAGACCAGCCTGACCCTGAACCTCTCACAGTAACAGTATAACTTAAATTTGAGGAATTGGAGTTTCCTGTATCATCAGTGGCTGTGCATGTGGCTGTTTTTGTCCCGGTAGTTGTGGTATCTATTCCGGTAACACTTATATCAGGACTGGAATCCTCATAATCCGTAGCCGTGCAGCTGTAGGATACGGAATCCCCGACATTAAAGGAAGTTGATGAAAGGCTAAAGGAAATATTGGGGGCGGTAATATCCCTTATCTGGGTAAAATTGTCCCTGATAACTCCAGACGAATTAACAACTGTAAAATTGACAAGCCCCCCGCTAACCTCCACCCTTATATAATGATACTCTGAAAATTTTTCTTCACCCCAGCAGAATTTATCCTGACTTGAAGGGTCATAAAGGGGGGCCCCGGCGCCTCCAGAAACTATATGGTATAATCTTTCCTCCTTAAGGTAGGTAAATTCGGTAAGATTGGCATCATATGCTCCAAGATAAACCCTGCTTATATTATCATCCCTTACTTTATCAATTTTAATATCTCTAATTTCCTGGCTTGTTGGGCTGAACTCTTCTTTATTATAACTGTTTGACGTCCTAGACCAACTATATTCAAAAATTTTCCCATTATTGCATCCTGCATAAATTCTGTTAACACTATCATCTCTTCCATCTCCAATATCAATAGCCCAAGGATGATTGCCGGCAGTATTTCCTACTGTAAAATTTTCCCATTCTGTCCCGTTCCATGTATATTCTGTTAAATTGTCATCATAACCTCCACTATAAACCCTGTAGGTATCATCATTTCTTCCCTTGCCTATTTTGACAGTATTTGCTTGCGCCGAAATCTGACCAACAGTGAGGTTTTCCCATTCTGTTCCGTTCCATGTATACTCAATTGTTTTTTCAGAACGTCCGCTTACATAAACCCTGTAGGTAGAATCATTTCTTCCATAACCAATATCTAACCCCAGAAGCATATTACTATCTTGACCTACTACTAATTGTTCATAACCGGTTCCGTTCCATGTAAATTCATATGAATTATTATCTGTAGAAACAGAATAAACCCTGTTGGTGGAATCATTTCTTCCATAACCAACAACCACTTCGTACATATACTTCCCTGCTGTCCCATTACCCATAGTTAAATTTTCAAATCCTGTTCCGTTCCAGCTAATCTCAAAAACATTATTATCATAGTCTGTTCCGTATATTCTATTTGTACTGTCATTTCTTCCCTTACCTATATATAGCGACCTTATTGAATTTGGCGCAGTATATATTGTTGAATTGGTAAAATTCCCGGTGCTGCTGTTAAAACTAAGTTCATTTAATTTACCACCCGAAGAACCTGCATAAATTCTTTTAACACCGTCATTTCTTCCATCTTCTATGTATATTGCGTATATTTTTTGGTCAGTGGTTAAATTCAGGGATAATATTGTATTGTTATCCCGTGCCCCGCTGTGATGCCTGCAGTAATAATGCTCATTCCCGTAAAAAACCGCTGTAACATTATACTGCCTGAACATCAGGTCCAGTTCATCTGAATTTGTTTTATTTTCCTTATACAGAGACCCTGTCCTGTTGGTTCCTCTCAGGGGTCTGTGGCAAAAAACAAATTTGTTGTTATAGCCCTGTTTCTGTAATGTCTGATTGAGCCATGTTTTCTGGGCCCCCTGTATCTGGGGAACATAGGTTGGCTCCTCTGTGTTCAAAAATATAAACAGGGAATTTCCGTATTCTATCCAAAAGGTAGTTTCATTAAAATAACCAGCCTCTCCGTCCCCATTGAGGGGATGCATCCATATCTCCCTGTATCTTCTGAAAGCCTGATCCCCGGATATGCGTTCATGATTGCCTATCGCATTAAAAAGGGGGACGTAATGCGTAACCCCCCTGGCTATATCTGTAAATTCCTTCCATGCATTTTTTGCAGCATTATAGTTGTTTGAACCTATATGAATAACATCCCCGGTCATTATTATAAGGTCAGGGTCATAATCTTTCACCAGGTTTAAAACATCTGAAAGGATTGTATCATTTATGCCGTCTCCAGCAGCTGCTCTTGAATCCCCCAGCACTGCAAACTTAAAAACCCTTTTACTGGAATCCGAGGTTGTAAAATTTGAACTAAAGGTCTCATTGGAGTCAGTGCTGTTATAAATTTTTAATCTGTAATAATACGCAGTTCCCGGCTCCAGCCCTGTTATTGTGAATTCATGGGAAGAGTTTAATGTGCTGTTGCTCAACTCTGTTCCATAGGAGGTGTTTACTCCGTATTCCAGGGTATAATTTACATCAACCAGGGCTTCAAACCTCATTGACTCAGTGGTATCGTTCACAAAAACAATGTAAGGCTCAATATAATACTCTATACCCGCACTGGCAAGGGAAACAGA
>JAUXAV010000074.1 GCA_030619735.1 Candidatus Aenigmatarchaeota archaeon
GGTAACAAGCAAATCCTTCTTGCCCGGTTTCAGCTTCCCCTCCTTTACAGCCTTTAAGAGGGCCTGGGTGGCATGCTCCACCTCAATGTCCCAGCCCTTCAGGATTTTTGGATACTCCTGGGTGAATACCCTCAGGCAGGCCGGGCATGAGGTTATTATCCTCTTCACCCCGTGCTCCCTGAAGACCTTCAGGTTGTTCTCTGCCAGAATCCTGAAGTCCTCCTCATACCCCCCGTTCAGGGCAGGGGAGCCGCAGCAAACCTCCAGGTCCTTCAGCTTGATGAAATCCATTCCCGCCTTCCTGAGAAGGCTTTCATACCGCCTGCCCAAATCCCTTAATACAAATTTGGTCATGCACCCCGGGTAATACAGGGTGTTCCCTCCTGCTATCCTGTCTAACAATCCCATGAACCAACACCTCACAATCCACTAAATACCAGTATTATACCGAACACCAGCATTATCAGGCCGCCTATAAGGCGCATGTATCTTTTTGACCTCTCTCTCCATCTCTCTGCCCTCTCCACTTCCAGTTCTATGAAGTATACAAGCCCTATCAGGACAAGGAGGGGCATCACATAGAATATGTTATACCAGAAAAGATATAAAAACAGCAAAGACCCTCCCACAGCGCCCTGCGCTACCAGGGTTGCATATATCAGGGGAAACCCGGCAGTGCAGGGAAGCTCCACAAGGCTTGCAAACAGGGCCAGGATTATGGCAGCAGGTATGGTTGCCATCTTCACCAGCCTCTCTATAATGGGCTTTGCCCTGCTGGATATGCCCAGGGATATCCCTTTCCCATAGGCAAAGAAGTCCTTGACCATCAGGATGCCTGCTACAAAGGCAACAAGACCCACAGCAACCCTGATAGGGTTCAGGTTGCCGAAGAAGGACATGAAGCTGAATATGCCAAGTATGAACAGGAAGTAGATTATGAACACCACAACGGTATAGACAATGCCAACCTTCAGCATCTTCCTTCTGGAGCCCAGGGAGAGCAGGTATGCCAGGAGGAATATAAGGACTGACATGGTGCAGGGGTTTATCCCGTCAGCAAGCCCCAGGATAATCCCAAGTACCGGTAGGGGCATGGCGGCCAAGTCAAGCTCGAACTCCCCCAGGAAGGGTATGGGAATCTTCACCTTGTGGTCTTTCGTGCCTTCCAAATATCCCAGCTGCCTCTCCATCTCCTTCTCAAGGCTGCTGCTTATCTGGGAGGAGCCCATATAGTATTTCTCGCTTATGAATACCACTGGAACGGTCCCTCCCCTTGCCCGGCTCACCATGTTTTCCCCATACCCTTTGCTTATGTCTATGTAAAGCTCCCAGTTCCCCTTATTGTTCCATATCTCGTATTTTCTGAACTCCACCTGGGGATATTTACCCTCAAGCTCCTCTATCAGGGGATGGACAAGCTCGCAGTTATGGCAGTCCTTCCCATAGAAGAAATAAACCGTTACCTTTTCCTGCGCCATTGCCAGGGGCACTGCCAATAATACAGTAGCGAATACCAGCAACAGCAGGATTTTTTTGTCCATATTATCTGTTCCCCCTTTGCCTTAAATTTATTTTCTCCAGAATCTTGCATGCCCTGCACTCCTTCTGGGAAGAGACTTCACCGCATCTCTTGCAAATACTTGCTCCCTTCCCTTTGTATGCCTGCCTCAGTATAGGCAGCATCTCCAGGAAGGAATTTATTATATTATTCTTTATACCGGGGTGCCTGGCCTCCACATTATTGATGAAATTCCTGAGGCTTATCCTGAAGCTTCCCCGGGCATTGGGGCATTCTGAATACCCGTCCAGGAAGCCCCTCAAAAAGGCATAGGAAGCGGATTCCTTCTCCCTTACAAAATACAGGGGCTTCACCCTTTTCACAAGTTTCCCGCTCCTTATTATCCCCGGGGCAGGCCCCAGCCTTGCCAGTGCCCTTATATTCCTCCTGAACTGGTTCATTAATATGCTCTGTATCTCGTCATCCATGTTATGGGCTACGGCAATCCTGTCCAGGCCCAGTTTTCTTGCCTTCTGGTTCAGGATTCTCCTTCTCAGGACACCGCAGACAGAGCAGGGCTTCTCCCCTGTTTTCTTCACCATCTGCTCCAGGGTTAGTCCGAACTCCTTTTTAAAGGAGTAGATTTTCAGGGGGGTTTTCTCCTTTCTGCAGAATCCTTCCAGGTTCTTCAGGGTCCTGCTCCTGTAGCCCCTTATTCCCTCATCCACCCCGATTGCAACTATACTGAAGAACCTGCCTCCCCTGGAAATCTTATTGAGAATATGGAGCAGGTTCAGGGAGTCCTTGCCCCCGGAGCAGGCAACCCCTATCTTCTCCCCCTTCCTGATAAGCTTATGGTCCCTGATGGTCTTCAAAACCCTCCTCTCAAAGTAATGTATAAAATGCCTTTTACAGAACCGGTTCCCTGACACCATAATTACAGGATTTTTCAAGCATTCCTTACAAGCCATATTACCGCCTAATCCGAAGCCTTTATATGGATTATTCTGAGTTTCTCCCCGTTCTTCAGGGCAGAACCCTCTGTAACCAGATTCTTCCCTCTGGCAATTATAACTGATTCAGGATTTATCCCCATCTTCTGGAGCAAATCTCCCACCTTTCCATTTATTTTGACAATCCTTTCCTTATTCTCCCTTTCCATGAATACCCGGATTTTCATATCCCCCAATTGGAATCAGGGCTTAAAAATAAACAGCAAACCTAAGCATTGCACCCAAGAAGCTGCCTGAGCTCCTGGAAGCAGACTCCTTAGCGGATTTGACAGGCACTTTTGCATCCGCAGGGTTTATTTTCCAGCGCTCCGCAGCCGGGCTGCCCGCAGTTCTGCTGTGCTGTGCATGAATTTGTCGCGTCCTGTGCATTGGATGTGCAGATGTCATTTGAGTCTTCTGCGATTATATCCCCAGTGATATTATTTGATGCACCGTATGCTGCAATTGCAGAAGCTGCTGTCAAAAAGACCGCCAGGATTCCTGCATATAATTTCACTCTCATATTTGCCTCCTTTCTGAAGAATTAGCTGAAACAGCATATAACCCTAAGTATGAAACTAGTTTCATTGTCAGAATTTGCACATCTGTATAGTTCCTATTCCTTGTGCTTCAGCACGACCACGTTGCTCATGCCCCTTCTCCTCCGCTCCAGAAGGTTTTTGCCCTCGAGCCTGTCCAGAATCCTGGTTACCTTGACCTTTGGGAATCCTGACTTTTCCACAAGCTCTGACTGGAACATCACGCCGTCGGATTCTGATACGAGCTCAAAAATCTTCTTCTCGTCCTTCTTCAGGGTCTTTACCAGCTTCTTTGTTTCCTGCCCCCTCTTCAAGTCAGCCAGTCTTTCCTTGCTACCTGAAACTATTAGATAAAGGCCCAGAGCCAGGACCAGAAAGGAAACCGTAAATCCTATATAGGACTGCCAGGGCAGGTTATTGGCATGAGGGCATGTCCCGGCTGTACAGCCTTCGCACCCTGACTGCATTACCCTGTTCAGCTCAAGGGTGAAGGAAGAGGTGAGGAGAAACAGGACTATGGAAATAGCCACCAGGACCAGGCCAAGGGTTTTGTTTTCCATACCAATACTTTGGATTCTGTTTATAAAAATATAACAGTGTTATATTTTCCCAACCCATCAAAATAAATTACTAACTATTAATCAGTAAAATATGCATGAATATTATATGAAGCTGGCCATAGAAGAAGCAGAAAAATGTTTATCAGAAGATGATGAGATACACCCGATGGTTGGGGTAGTTATAGTTAAGGATGGAGGGGTCTTGGTTAGTGCCCATAGAAATGAAAACCAAAAGGGCTCCCATGCAGAATTTATGGCATTCAAAAAGGCAAGAGAAGCTTCACTGGATGTACGAGGAGCAACCCTTTATACCACACTGGAACCTTGCACCTACAGGAATAAACCCGATTTCTTCCCCTGCTCTGAGCATATAGCAAATGAGAGTATTTCAGAGGTTGTAATTGGGATGCTGGATGCAAATCCGAGAATCAGAGGAAATGGAGTAAATTATTTAAGGAAGAACAGAGTTGCAGTAAATGCAATCGGTATTCTGGAAGAAGAAATTCTTGGGCTAAATTCTGACTATGTGAAAAAGTATCAGCAGCAGTAGAGCTCCTTGGGTATTTTCCCCTCCTGCACCTCCCCAAAAGGGTTCCCGAACTCCCTTATATTGGCAATCATCCTCTCATTGGAGGGAAGCTCCATCCCTCCCTTTACAGCAATGGCCCTGACCTTTCTCAGGAGTCCTGGCAAATCAATCCCTGCAGGGCAGTTCTGCCAGCAGGCCCTGCAGTCCGTGCAGAGATACGCTTTACCTTTGCCCTTCTCAAGCCTTGATGTTATTATCCCTCTGGGCCCTGGGTACTCCCCCCCGAAATACTCCAGCAGCCGCTGGAAAGAGGGGCAGAAATTAATGCATGCCCCGCAGTTTAAACACCACAGGATTTCCCCCAGGCCCTTCTCAATCAGCTCCCTCCTGCCGTTGTCCAGCAGGATGACATGGACCTCTTTGGCACCCTGCGCGCCCTTGAGAGTCTTGCATCCAATGTCCCCGGTCTCTGAGGATGATGATATGATACTGACATAAACCGGCTGCCTGATGCCAGAGCCAAAGACGCATGCGCTCTTGACAACAGCCATCGCGTCCTCTGCCTTTGGCAGGACCTTCTCAATCCCTGCAATCACGATATGCTTCCTGGGCAGCCTTGTTATAAGGGATATGTTGCCCTCGTTCTCTATCAGCACTATCCCCCCGTCAGATGCTATGGCATTGGCCCCTGTTATCCCCACATCAGCCCTCAGGATATCAGACCTTATCCTGCCCTCCAGGAACTCCATCAGCTCCTGCTCCCCTGAGAGCCTCTTGCCAAACTTCTCCTGCACTATCCGGGATATTTTCTTCACAGAGAGCGCAACAGCAGGCCTGAGGGGATGGACAGGAGTTTCCCCGCTTATCTGCATAAGATAATCACCCAGATCCGTTTCACTGACCTTCCTGCCTGCCTTCTCCAGGCCCTCAACCAGGCCTATCTCCCTGCATGTGTTGGACTTTGACTTGGCTATATACCTGTCCCTTCCTATAATCTCCAGGACCTTCTTCAGGGCCCCCTCCCCATCCCTGGCCCGGAACACCCTTATCCCGTTTGCCTCCAGGCTCTTGACTGTTTTCTCAAGCAGGGAGTCCAGGTTTTTCATGACCTCCTGCTTTATCTCCTTGACCCTGTCCCTGAGCTCCTCCTGGCCGGGAATCCCATCCCTCTTTTTCTTGTACTTCATTGTGGCGGAGAGGAAGCTTTCCTTCTCATCCCCCCTTCCCTTCACAGCCTCAGAGACCTCATCCTGCATAACCATAGCATTATTTTCCCCTTCAGTTTTAAAAATGCTTTGACCGATACCTTTAAATACCCCTTTATTAATTAACTAATTAACCAATCTACCTCACAAAGGTATTTGGTTTACAATGTAAAATGGAGGTAATACAATGGTAGAATTCCAGACACTGAAGGCGGATGAAGTCAAATTCGGAAAGAACAATTTCCTTGAGGTTGCCAGGAAAAAGGCAATCGCAGAGGAAGGCGAAAA
>JAUXAV010000208.1 GCA_030619735.1 Candidatus Aenigmatarchaeota archaeon
GTCGTCGAGCTCGCGCCACCCGCTCAGGCCATGCTTGACCACGTGGACGTAGATCTTCGGCCTCCGGTACTCGGACCGCCGGAAAAGTACGAGCTCGGCCCTCCGGTTCCCTAGCATGGCCGCGAGCCTTATCGGTAGGTGAATCCTCGGGCTCTCGGCGATGAAGCCCATGAGCCGGGCCATCTCCTTCTCCGTTAGTGTCTCCTGGCGTGGTGTCGAAGCCCTTGGGACGTCGCGCTTTTTGCATGGCCAGGGCCACTCGTTTACCGCGTAGAGGCCCTTGATCCGGTAGTACTTCGTCCGGCGCGAGCCCCCACACAGGCCGCGCTCGGCCAGTTGGTCGATGTATCTCAAGATCTCCTCACGGTCCAAAGGCGGGTCGTGGGGTGCCCAGGCCGCGAATGGTTCCAGGTCGTACCGGGCCTTCTTGATGACGAAGCCGCTACTGTCCCCTCGCTCCAAATATTTGATATACACATCGATTGCTTCTCGCCAGCCCATCTAATCCCACATGTAATCCATACACATACGTACGTATAAAGGTGATGGGGTTCTACTACAAATGCCCTCTATCTAATGTTAAGCATTTTCTTCGTAGATCCTCAAATCTTGTTAAACATGACGAGTTAATTTTTAGGCTATCCTGACGATGGAATCAAGGTGAGGCTGAATGGTTAAAAAGCATGGGAGATCTCCTCGATCGATGTGGCCTTGGGAACTCGGGACGAGCAGCCCTCTCGAGCGAGCTCATCCTGGCTGCCAGCAATCGACATGGCCCTGGAGCTCCTGCCGGCCTGGGAGATCTCCTCGAGCGAGGTCCTGACCGACATGAGGACCTGGAGCTCCTCGAGGTCCTGCTGGCGATTGACACGACCCGGGCTGCCCAGGCACCAGGACCCTGCCAGCCGCGGGCATGCGCGTCACTAGATGATGGGCCGGGCTGGTGCCACACAACTTACACCATCCCAGTGCCCGCCCCTACTCTCGCACTCCTCCTTGTCCGGCAATACGATGCTGTTAGCCATGAGCAACTTTTTAAACTGGTTTTCGGGGGCAATCTCACTGTCAACCTTAATTGCCCCCAGAGTTCCTGTGGCGACTATCCTGTTCCCCTCGTTCACTTCACCGACGAGGTCCTCTGTCAAGTCGACATCGAGACCGTTGATGCGTATGCGCTGGTAATCTTGATAAACATCGCCATCTTCCTCGCCTATGAGCCTCAGTTCGCCCGCGTACGTCACGGTTCCCTCTACCCCGATAAACCTGCCTATGTCCTTCGCCCTGATTTCATCGGCTTTCATCGACTTGTCGAGATCTCGCACGCGCAGGCGCACATCGGGTGTTTTGGTTATATCCTCCAGAATCTTGTTTGCGTTAATAAAAAATTCCGTCGGGTCATCAATCAGGTTCTTCGCGAGCTCAATGTCGTGCTTGAGGAGCTGGTCGAACTTGATAACGAACGATTTTCTCCCATTTCTCCAACTCGCGACGGTCCTGCGTAGCTCCTTTAGAACCACCCGCCGACGCAGAAATTCTTCCATCTAATCCCTCCATATGTAATGCGTATGGAAACCTAAAAATGCCCTCTATTTAGTTTTCTCCCAAACGGAATATGTCGGCCACAGTCGTCTATAATTATCCAGAAAAACGGCATTTGGGCATGTATTTAAGCCACAGTCGTCTATAACTAATCTGGGGGCATAAATGGCCGTTCACCAGATGAAATTTGACGATCAGGATATCAAAATCATAGCAGGCGTACTTCGGAAAGCGGCGGATCAGAGCCCAAATGACAAACTGCTGGCCTTCCTTGCCCGACGCTTCGAAACGTGGGGGATGGGCCGAGGAAAGCACAAAAGGCCCTTCTATAGCCGCATTCCCGTTAAGGTATGACGCCGTGAAATGGTGTTTCTGGCAAGATGCTCTCGTTGGTTGCGGGTATTCCCTTGCCCCGTTCGCGTTTGTAACCCGTGTTCTACCTTTTCTCCGCAAGCTAGTTTATAATTTATGTCACCCCAAAGGCAAATGCG
>JAUXAV010000240.1 GCA_030619735.1 Candidatus Aenigmatarchaeota archaeon
CGTAAAGCATAATTTTCCCTCCTCCAGCAGCTTATCCATCTCCCCGTAATGGCCAAGGGGCAAGGTGACGACTATCTGCCCCCCCGGAGCAGAGCACCCCTTCAATTTCTCTAACGCGCGCAGTATCTTCCTCGGTTCTCGCGGTTTTTCATCCCATCCAACGTGCTCCAAAGTAGAGATGCTGACGATGAGGTCGTACTTCTCGGCTGGCTGGAAATCGACCACATCCAAGTTGATAACGCCCGAAGCTTTTTCGTACTTGTCCAGAATAGTGTGCTGGGTCGGGAAATAGTGGGAGAGCACGTTGCCCACTTCCAAGATGCGCTTCCCCTTGTACTTCTTTACTATATCCCGGACTATGGGCACCTCGATGGCTCGCTCGTTTCTCCAAGTGGTGTTGTACCTATGATAGAAATAGTTGTAAATTTGCCCACGAAACGTGAAGGTTCCTGATTTGAAGGTTTTGTAGTAGAGAGCCATGAGAAGGTTGGGTATTCTCCAAACGACATAACCGCAGGATATCCTAAGAAAACAGAACGCTCCTTTTGTTCGGTAAGTTTGCACGGCTCTTACTAGGAGATTTATCATTCCGAACCGCCCCCATCTTCCTCAAGGACTTTTTTATATAACCCCAACATTTTCTTTGCGGAGTTTTCCCAAGAGAATTTCCTTGATTGTTCTAAGCCTTGTTCCCTCATCCTTTCTTTTAGCTGATCGTCTGTCAACACCTTATGCACGGCCCCGCACCACTCATCTGTGTTATTCGGAACGAGAATACCCGCGTTGCCCACCACTTCAGGCAGAGCGGCAACGTTTGAAGTTACTACGGGGCAACCACAAGCCATCGCCTCTAGTATGGGGAATCCGAATCCCTCGTACTTGGCAAAGTGGACAAATAAACTCGCCGCGTTATAGAATCTACATAACTCTTTGTCCGATACATATCCGGTAAAAATCACATTTTCTAAGTTTTGGTCTGGGTAATCCCCGAATACGACAAGTTTCTGTTTTATCCCTTTCTCTCTGAGCTTGTGATAAAAATCGAGAACTTCTGTGGTGTCGGTCAAAATATACGGGCAGTCTATGGGTGGATCCTTTTCACCGAGTACCTTGAACACATTGCTTAGTGCCCCGTAGACAACTTCGATTTGTCTTTGCGGGATTTTGGATATGTTAACCATATCTTCTTGTGTGCTTTTTGAAATGGTTATGTAGTTCTCAACTTTGTTTTTAATGACCAAGAAAAATAACCTCCAAAGTATGTCGTTGAATTTATATTTTAGGGTTTTTGGTTGTGGTGGTCTTAAGTGCTTGGGGAGGAAGGGATAGAGATCATAAACTGTCAATATTCTTTTGAACCCCCTCAACATCAAGTGAAGATTTTCCAACGCCCCCGGCGCCATAGCGTGAATGAGTTCCACATCATGTTTTTTAAGTAAACGCGGAAGTTTGGTGAATATCTTGTAATAATTTCTTGGTTTCAAGCCATCTATGAGTATTTCATCCATTCCTTTATACAAGTCATCGTTGGATTCTTTGTAGTGAATTAAACAAATGTTCTTTTTATCTATCTCCTTCATAGCCAGGACAAGTCCTTTGATGTAGCGTGGGATCCCCCATTTTCCTTTCGTCCAGTCGTAGGAGCA
>JAUXAV010000328.1 GCA_030619735.1 Candidatus Aenigmatarchaeota archaeon
CATATAGTAAACAGGATCACATGGTGACCGTCGGGAGAGTAAAGAATGAGTTAATAGTGGATGAAGATAGCGCCTTTGTGGACTCTCTAGGAGAAGGGGCCGGGGTCTTTTCGAGACTAATGGAACTGGAGGTTAACGCGATTGGAGTTAAAGCTTCGGAATCAGCGAAGGGACTGACCGACATAACTGAACAGAGGACCTTTGCCAACATGAGGGCCTATTTATATTGGGCTTTAAGGGATGCTTTGGACCCGGCGCTGGGTGGTAAGTTAGCCTTGCCTCCAGTAGATGAACTGACCCAAGATTTAACTGAGGTCCATTGGAGTACTAGGAGCAACGGAGATATCATAATTGAAGAGAAAGACAAGATAAAAAAGAGGCTAGGTCGGTCCCCGGACTACGGGGATGCGGTAGCCAATACTGCCTCCGGGAAAAAGAAACATAAACCAGCGGAGGTAGTCGTTTAATATTTAATTAAGTGAGGTGAATAGAGATATGACCAAAACAATAAAGAAGAAAAAGCAGGCTGAGGTTCATGTTACTACCGGAGGACAGCAGTTTATAGAAACCTCGAAAGGGGTTTATCCTTTATCAGTTCTCCATAAGCACGAAATTAAAAAGACTTCGAAACAGATTAAAGAGGAAGAACAATTTGGAATCGATCAATTAATCGCTCCTACTAATTCCCCTAACAGTTTGCTCCAATTATACGATATGAATTCAACTTTTTCGGCCTGCGTAAATCAGATAGCCGAAGATGTAGCCGGGCTGGGCTGGAGACTTGAACTAAAAGAGGGAGAAGAGGAAGATGAAGAAGAGAAGAAGAAAATTAACGGACTCTTAGATAGACCGAATCCGGAAGAGTATTTAAGGCACATATTAAAAGAGATGCTTATTGATGTAGGGATAATAGGCTGGGGTGGATTTGAGATAGTCAAAAATGCCGTAGAGGAAGTAGCAGAGATATGGCATATTGCCGGACATACTTTTAGGATTCATAAAAAGAAGAAGAAATTTTGTCAACAGAGAAACAATAAAAAAATATGGTTTAAAAGATATGGGGAGGAAAAAGACATCTCTCCGGAAGATGGAA
The DNA here is from genome assembly GCA_030619735.1 of Candidatus Aenigmatarchaeota archaeon. GTDB lineage: Archaea > Aenigmatarchaeota > Aenigmatarchaeia > QMZP01 > JAUXAV01 > JAUXAV01. The sequence continues at coordinate 1,094 of JAUXAV010000328.1, forward strand.
AA
>JAUXAV010000217.1 GCA_030619735.1 Candidatus Aenigmatarchaeota archaeon
CCCCTTTATCAGTATAGTAATACCTATAAATCTAGCTACAATAGTATAGGCACAAGGCAATAAAATTGTCAAGGTTTTTTTTGATATAGCTATGATATTTATTGATATGAGGATATAAGGGATATTAGAATTGAATATAAAAACAGGCTCAAAAGAAGGAACTACTGGTTACGGACAGCAAACCCCCTTCCCCTTATCAAGGGGAAGGGGATACAGGGGATAAGAGGGGCGACAGCCCCTCTTTTTAATTACTTCCCCCTTCCCTTAATAAGGGAAGGGGGAGTGTAGTAAGAGAGGGGGCGAAGCCCCTCTCTAGAGTCTCTTCCCCCTCTCCTTTGAAGGAGAGGGGGATTAAGGGGGTGAGGTTAATAAACAACCTCTAGTCCGCCAGACAGACAGATAGACAGACTTGTCTGGGCTAGGGACGCCAGAGCTTGATGAAGGGATGCGCACTTAGCACTAGTCTGTCAACTACGAACGGCTCGTTGGACATTATCTCGGGATGGCTATACACGCCTAGCATTGGAGCTCCGCCGTAAACAATCCCCTTCTGGCGCTTGCTCCAACCCATAAAATCGGCGACCAGGGAAAGGGGCAACCTCTTTTCACCCAAGTTCCACTCCAGGACGGTTCTCAGTGTCCTTCTGACTGAGTGCCAACCATAGCCTTTCCTTTGTTCCATACCTGCCTTGTCCAAGATACGGTAGAACATATGGGACAGGCTATTGATGTTGGTGAGTTGGGGGTGGTAGCTCTGCAATATGAGCTTGATTTCATCTGGAATAAGATGCTCGACCCGGGGGCCATGCTTGGCAGTTTTTATTTTGATTGAAGTATCTGTGTAGTCTCTCTTCCGAATCCTGACCATTTCCTCTCGCCTTAATCCCCAGGTGGTGGATACAGCTAGGTAGAATCGTTCCCCTTTTGAGTATTTGTCCTGGGCTTTTATCAATGTCTCAATCTCCTCAGGGGTGAACGCCGGAGCAAATGGCTCCTCTTCGGCTATTGGTCTGTCGTCAGATGTAAATGGCCAGTGCCAGCCGTTGGCTTTGGCTAGCTTCTTTAACTGGACAAATTCCTTACCTAGGGTTCTTTCGCTGACACCCTGGTCTCTTCTATGGAGGAAGTATCGCCTGAAATCTTTGTCGGTTGGCTGCCGACTCTCACCTAGGAACTCTAGGAATAGCTTTCCTGTTTGAAGGTATGAAGTTATTGTCCCTGGAGCCCGCTCCCGGGGAGAGGACAGAACCAATTTAAGATTTTCTAATGCTTCATTCAATCGTAGCTGGACGCCTGATTTTGTTTTGGGCATGTAGTCCTCCTCTAATTAGCCAAGGGCGATAATTTCTTTAAGCACCATAGCATTGTCAAGATAGATTCCCCATTATATTCAATAAGGACTCGCCTTCTAGGATAAAACTTGACCACTCTCACGATTGCCCCTGTAGGTATTCGTGAGCCATATACTCGTGTCCACCTATCGCCTTTGTAATCTCTAGACAGTCCTTTTTCCACTTATCACTACCCTTTGCCAACTAAGTGAAACGTTCCTGTAACACCGTCAAATCGGTATAGCCTCCCACAAATAACTACAAAAGTAAGAGGGTCAACGGCACCTGCCAACAAAGGCTTTCTCTTTTTATTCTTCTTAGCCACTCATACCTCTACTAGAGCGGGACTAGCTAACGCCTATCTATTGGCAAATACTCTAGTTCCTTACGGGTCTCGAATACTATCAACTTAATCGTCTTGCCCGTCGCTTTGGCGATATCTTGAGCAATCGGTCTCAACGACTCAATGCGAGCCATATCCGCCCCCACCAGTGGCATCCAGTTAGTCCCTATTTTCATTGCTACAACGCCCTCATCCTGGGGGTTCTCCTCGGCGATGAAGGCAAATATTCTTTCAAT